>NZ_CATKPX010000024.1:0-112696 GCF_949767755.1 Pseudomonas sp. IT-P4
AAGCGCGGGCTGAAACGACGATAATCGTCGGCCGCGAAATCATCCGGGCTTTTTATTGGGGGTCAATCAAAGGCCATTCGGCCAGCGCCCGATAACGGCCCTTGTGGGATTCGAACAGGGTGAACCGGTCGGCACGCAGGAAAAACTCCGGCGCCGTTGCGGACTCCGGTACCGGCGCCCGATAGTCCCGCGCCAGGGTCAGGTGCGGACGGTATTCCCTTGGGGCCTGCTCCAGGCCGAACGGCAACATCGCCTGTTCCAGGGCATACACCAGGCGTAGCAATGCCGGGGGCGCCTGCTGTGGCGCGAGCACCAGCGCGCCTGCCCTGCGCCACACGTCCAGCCGGTCCAGCACCACCGTCAAGCGCTCGCCCGGTGTACGGATCGCCGCCGCCGCGGTACAGACTTCGGCAATCTGCGCCACGCCCACCGCCCCCAGAAACTTCAGCGTCAGGTGAAAGTTTTCCGCCGGCACCGGCCGTCCGTTGCGCAGTTGCAATGCACTGCGCCATTGCGCTATCTCCCGGCGCTGGGCCGGGGCGCAGTTCAACGCAAAGAACAGACGCTTGAACGGCTCGCGGGATTCGTCGCTCATGCCGGGCACCTCCTGGGAAGACTGCCTGAGTGTACTCAACTCTCGAATGCCGGCCAGCGCATATGTGGCGTCGCCGAGCATGCGAGTTATAGTTTCAGCATCCCGAAAAACCGGAGGGGGCCATGCGACAGATCATCAGCAAGGAACCATGGTGGGCCAGACCGCCCGAGCCCGGCCAGGATGAACTCAAGCTGGAATGGGGCTGGCTGGTGCATTACAGCGAAGGCGAGCCGCGCTTCGAGTTCATCCGCGAGCGGCCGACGGACGACGAGATCCGCCAGCGCAAGAGTTGCAGGATCACCCCGACGCCGGAGTGATCCCGAGTGCGGCGTCAGGCCTGGAGGAGTACTTCGAACCCGCCGTAGACCATGCGCTGGCCATCGAAGGGCATCGGATTGACGTCCGGCTTCATGCGCGGATCCTGCATCATCCTGTCCATTCCGGCATTGCGAGTGGCCTTGTCCGGCCAGATGATCCAGCCGAAGGCCACGGTTTCACCGTCCTTGAGCTTCACCGACATGGGAAACGAGGTGACCTTGCCTTCCGGGACATCCTCGCCCCAGCATTCGACCACGCTCAAGGCACCGTTTTCCTTGAAGATCGAGGCGGCGATTTCGGCGTGCTTGAGATATTGCCCGCGGTTGGCGGTGGGTACGGCAGCGATAAAACCATCGACATAAGACATGAGCATTTCTCCTTGGGTCATGGGGTGTTCTGCTGGGTAGTCGGTTGCGATGGCGTCAAATCGACAGTCCCGGCGCTCAAACCGACCGGCGGTGCAGTGCGGTCCGCCAGGCTGCCTTCGATCTGCCCTGCCATGTACAGCGTGCCGGCCATGACGCCGGTCGTCGGGTTCTGCACCAGCTTGAGCCAGGCCTTGTCGAAGGTATTGCCCAGGCTGCTGCGGATCAGCGCCTCACTGTCGGGCCGGTCGTTGGCCTGAATCAGTGCGCGAATGCCCGCCACCCCTACAGTGATCAAGCCACCGGCAAGTTTTCCGGCGGCCGCGGCCACGGCGCTGGCGGCCCCACGCGGGGCCATCTCGGCTTCCATCCGCCGGCTGGCGCGCCTGGCCACCGGCGCCATCGCGGTGTCGGTCGAACCCACGCCCCTGTCGCCGCCGGCCTTGTGGATTTTGTCGATCAGCGCGGCGTAGGCCGGCAAGGTGTTCAGCGGATCGGTGTGCACGATCTGGTACAACGAGGCGTTCCGCGCCGGGGGTGGACCGAGGGCGATGGCCGGGATTTTCTGGATACGCCCGTTGAGCTGGGCTATCGGCACGCCGTGGCGGGTAGAGATCTTCTGCAGCTCTTCCTTGAGGATGTCGACGTAGAACGCCACTGACAGGCCCAGAATCGAATCGGGATCGACTTCCAGCGCCACCGGGGCCAGAACCTTCTCTTGATAGGCTTCGAGCAGGTAGGCCGCCAGACGTTTTTCCGATGCGTCCTGCTCGCCCTTGGCGCTGAGGGTGTACCAGCTGACCTTCATCGACAGCCATTCCTGGGTCCAGTAACTGCTGAACCATGGAATGAAGTTCTGTTCGGTCAATTCATAGACCCGGGTACGCCAGTAATCCATGGCACCGCGGGAGTAGATTCGGGTTTGCTCGGTGGCCGACTGCGACGCGGCGACGATCTCCCGGTCCACTTGCTGCCAGGTGCTCGCTGAAACGATGACCGGTGCCGTTTCCACCGGCGCACGCGGGGGTGTGGCGCAGCCTGCCAACACCACCAGCACGGTAATGATCAGCGAACGCAGGTTCACGATGGCGGCTTCCTACAGTTGTCATCGAACCGGAGGTTCGGTGATTGGACAACCTCTGTTTTGAGTATAGGTGGCGGCATGTGCATGGCCGCGAAGGGGGCCGCATCATCAGCACAAAAACCACCATCACTGGCGTCGATATTCACCATCGCCGCGATTGCCTTCCGCTTGTACGCCGTCAGCGTAGGATCGATCCCAAGCCAACACGAAGCCCCGAACCGGAGGGGAACCTCATGCTGATCCATCTGCTGACCTGCCTGGCCCTGACGGCGTTCACATTGAGTGTGTTTGCCTGGTACGTCCTGAGCGAGGAACAAACATCATGATTAACACTGTCACCCTCGCCGTACGTTTCCCGGTGTTCGGCAACAATTTCTACGCGCAGGAATTCGAGTCATGTAAAGAGTTGACTCTGATGTTCGACAAAAATTTCGAGGCGTTGCTGATCCCGGCAGCCGATCATCACTTCAGCAACGAAGTGGTCGGGCTCAATGATCAGTTCCGGTTTTTGAATGACCTGCTGGTCGAGCATCTGCTGGAAGTCGAACTGGCAAAAAGCTCGGCACGTTCGTTCGGATTCTGACAGCGACCGCCGGTCGCCCGGGCACAGACGGCACCGCTCACAATGTTCGCTGGCTATTGCCGATCCCCTTGGCAATATCGATCCCCCAATCCATCGCCGCTTCCATGTCCAGCATATGCGGCCGTGGGTCGTGGTTTTCATCGATGGCCGTGCCGTCCGGCCGATAGATACCGATGAACATGCCCAACGAACCGTCTTTCAATATCTCGGCCGTGACTTTGATGTTGCATCCGTTCGATAGCGTTTCCTTGTGCTCCATATGGCGCTCGGTCATGACTGCATTGCTCCCCTGGCTGAATTCAAACCCTACTGGCCATGCTAGCTCAGCCCTCCGGAATGCGCCGATTGGCAGGACCGGAGGCCTGCCCTGACAGCGGCGCAATGCCACCTATACTGAAGACCACCTCCCCCCCCAGGGGATCTGCACGTCCAACAATAAAAAGCAGAGGTGGAACATGGTCTGGCAGCAAGTCTACGATCCGTTCGGTAACCCGGTGCTTTCAACGCTCATGGCGGCGGTGCCGGTGGTGGTGATGCTGGCGTCCCTGGCGTTTTTCCATGTCAAGGCGCACCTGGCGGCATTGCTCGCCCTGGCCTCGGCCTTGCTGATCGCGATCTTCGCCTTCGGCATGCCAGCGGGCATGGCCGGTTCGGCGGCGTTGTTCGGTGCGGCCAACGGCCTGCTGCCCATTGGCTGGATCGTGTTGAACATCATCTTCCTGCACCGCCTGACCACCGAGAACGGTTCGTTCAAGGTGTTGCAAGACTCCCTGGCGCGCATTACCGATGACCGGCGCCTGCAATTGCTGCTGATCGCCTTCTGCTTCGGGGCGTTTTTCGAAGGCGCGGCCGGATTCGGCACGCCGGTGGCGGTGACCGGGGCGATCCTGATCGGGCTGGGGTTTTCGCCACTTGCCGCTTCAGGGCTGGCACTGATCGCCAACACCGCCCCCGTGGCCTTCGGCGCCCTCGGCACGCCGATCATCACCCTGGCCAAGGTCACCGGGCTCGATGAAATGGAACTGTCGATGATGGTCGGCCGGCAGTTGCCGTTCTTCTCGGTGCTGGTGCCGTTCTGGCTGATCTGGGCCTTTGCCGGCTGGCGCAAGATGCTCGAAATCTGGCCGGCGATCCTGGTGGCCGGGGTCAGTTTTGCCGTACCGCAGTTCCTGGTGTCCAACTATCACGGGCCGATGCTGGTGGACGTGATCGCCGCACTGATTTCCATGGCCTGCCTGACCGGTTTCCTCAAGGTGTGGAAACCGGCCACCGTACACACGTCCGCCGCCCTGACCGGCCGGGTCGACAACTCGAAAATCGACGCCGAGCACGACGAAAAGCCCGTACCCACTGCAACCTTTGCCAATGAGGCAAAACCGGCAGTGATGCGGGCGTGGATGCCGTGGCTGATCCTGACGGTCTTCGTGTTCATCTGGGGCACCCAGGGCTTCAAGAACACCTTCGACACCCGCCCCGCCATCGACCCGCAAACCAGTGCCGCCAGGCTCGATCCACAGGGCAAGCCGATGCGCGAGGCGAACCCGCTGTTTGCGCCGGTCGTGACCTTCACCACCCTGCACTTGCAGGTCGAGAAAGTCCCGCCCGTGGTGGCCGCGCCGAAAACCGAAGAAGCGGTATACAAGTTCACCTGGTTCACCGCCACCGGCAGCGGCATTCTGCTGGCGGCGATTGTCGGCGGTTTGCTGATGGGGTACTCGATCCCGCAACTGATTCACCAGTACCTGCGCACCCTGTGGGTGGTGCGTTATTCGCTGATCACCATCGCGGCAATGCTCGCGCTGGGCTTCCTCACGCGCTACTCGGGGCTTGATGCGACCATGGGCCTGGCTTTCGCCGCGACGGGCATTTTCTACCCGATGTTCGGCACCCTGCTCGGCTGGCTCGGCGTGGCGCTGACCGGCTCGGACACGGCGTCCAACGTGCTGTTCGGCGGTTTGCAACGGGTGACGTCCGAGCAACTGGGCATCAGCCCGGTGTTGATGGCCGCCGCCAACAGTTCCGGCGGGGTCATGGGCAAGATGGTCGACGCCCAGTCGATCGTGGTCGCCTCCACCGCCACCCGCTGGTATGGCCATGAAGGGGAAATCCTGCGCTACGTGTTCTTCCACTCGATTGTGCTGGCGATCCTGGTCGGTGGCCTGGTGACGCTGCAGGCCTACGTCGCGCCGTTCAGCCACATGGTGGTGGGCGGGCACTGAATCGACCCCACATGGTACGTCGAGCAGACAACGATCCCATGGACAGCGGAGCCTGACAGGCCAATGATGAAGGTCAGTGGCCTCCTGCGAGAATCGTGAACCCATGAACATTCTCTACGATGAACGCGTTGACGGCGCCCTGCCCGATGTCGACAAACAGGCGCTGTTGCAGGCCCTGCAAACCCGCTTGCCGAATCTGCAAGTCCTGCATCAGCGCGAGGAACTCAAGCCCTACGAATGCGACGGCCTGTCGGCCTATCGCACCACGCCGATGCTGGTGGTGCTGCCCCGGCACATCGAGGAAGTCCAGGGGGTGCTGCGGGTCTGCCATGAACTGCACGTCCCCGTCGTGGCCCGTGGCGCCGGCACCGGGTTGTCCGGCGGTGCGCTGCCCCTGGAGAAAGGCGTGCTGCTGGTGATGGCGCGCTTCAACAACATCCTGCACATCGATCCCGCCGCCCGCACTGCGCGGGTACAGCCCGGTGTACGCAATCTGGCGATCTCCCAGGCGGCGGCACCCTTCGGCCTGTATTACGCGCCGGACCCGTCCTCGCAAATCGCCTGCTCCATCGGCGGCAACGTCGCGGAAAATGCCGGTGGCGTGCACTGCCTGAAGTACGGCCTGACCGTGCACAACGTGCTCAAGGTCGACATCCTCACCGTCGATGGCGAGCACCTGAGCCTGGGCTCCAACGCCCTCGACGCCCCCGGTTTCGACCTGCTGGCGCTGTTCACCGGGTCCGAAGGCCTGCTCGGGGTGATCACCGAGGTCACGGTCAAGCTGCTGCCCAAGCCCCAGACCGCCAAAGTGCTGCTGGCGGCGTTCGACTCCGTGGAAAAAGCCGGGCGCGCCGTCGGTGACATCATTGCCGCCGGCATCATCCCCGGCGGCCTGGAAATGATGGACAACCTGGCCATCCGCGCCGCCGAGGACTTCATCCACGCCGGTTATCCGGTGGATGCCCAGGCCATTCTTCTGTGCGAACTCGACGGCGTTGAAGCCGATGTCTCGGATGACTGCGAGCGGGTGCGCCAGGTGCTGCAACAGGCCGGCGCCATCGAGGTGCGCCAGGCCAGGGACGAAGCCGAGCGCGTGCGTTTCTGGGCCGGGCGCAAGAATGCCTTCCCGGCGGTGGGCCGCCTCTCGCCGGACTACTACTGCATGGACGGCACCATCCCCCGTCGCGAACTGCCCGGCGTGCTGCACGCCATCGCCGAGCTCTCGAAGGAATACGGTCTGCGGGTGGCCAACGTGTTCCATGCCGGCGACGGCAACATGCATCCGCTGATCCTGTTCGATGCCAATCAACCCGGTGAACTTGATCGCGCCGAAGCCCTGGGCGGCAAGATCCTGGAGTTGTGCGTGAAAGTCGGCGGCAGCATCACCGGTGAACACGGCGTGGGCCGCGAGAAGATCAACCAGATGTGCGCGCAGTTCAACAGCGATGAGCTGACCCTGTTCCATGCCGTCAAGACCGCCTTCGACCCCGGTGGCCTGCTCAACCCCGGCAAGAACATTCCGACCCTGCACCGCTGCGCCGAATTCGGTGCCATGCACATACACGGCGGTCAGTTGCCCTTCCCCGAGCTGGAGCGTTTCTGATGCGCGGCCCTGAAGATTTCGATGACAGCCAGTCACTGCTGGAACAGGTCAATCAGGCGCTGGAAAACGCCACGCCGTTGCGCATCCAGGGTTCCAACAGCAAAGCCTTTCTCGGGCGCACCACGGCCGGGGAAATTCTCGACACCCGTTCGCACCGGGGCATCGTCAGTTACGACCCGACTGAACTGGTGATCACCGCCCGTTGCGGCACACCGTTGTCGCAGCTGGCGCAGGTGCTGGACGCCGCGCAACAGATGCTGCCCTGCGAGCCACCGTCCTTCGGCGACGGCGCCACCGTCGGCGGCATGATCGCCTGCGGGCTGTCCGGGCCAAGGCGCCCGTGGTCCGGTTCGGTGCGGGATTTCGTGCTCGGCACGCGGGTCATCACCGGCCACGGCAAGCTGTTGCGCTTCGGTGGCGAGGTGATGAAAAACGTCGCCGGCTACGACCTGTCGCGCCTGATGGCCGGTAGTTACGGCAGCCTCGGGCTGATCACCGAAGTTTCCCTCAAAGTGCTGCCCAAACCCCGGCAAGCCTTAAGCATCAGCCTGGAAATGGACGCCGAACGGGCCTTGCTGCGCCTGGCGGAATGGGGCCAGCAGCCGTTGCCGATCAGTGCGGCCTGTCACGACGGTTCGCGCCTGCACCTGCGACTGGAGGGCGGCGAGGGATCGGTGGCGGCGGCCCATGAGCGCCTCGGTGGCGAACGTCTGGAGGCTTGCTGGTGGGACGATCTCAATGAACAGCGCTTGAGTTTCTACGATCAAGACCAACCGCTGTGGCGCCTGTCGTTGCCACACAACACGCCGCTTTTGTCGCTGCCGGGGCGCCAGTTGATCGACTGGGGCGGTGCCCAGCGCTGGCTGAAATCCGATGCCGATGCCGCGTACATCCGCCAGGTCGTCGACGAGGTCGGCGGCCATGCCACCTGCTTCAGCCACGGCCTGTCCGACAGCCCCTTCCATCCGCTGCCACCGGCGCTGATGCGTTATCACCGCAACCTCAAACAACAACTCGATCCACTGGGCATCTTCAACCCCGGACGCCTGTACGCGGAGCTATGAACCATGCAGACGACCTTGAGTGAACGCGCCAGCCATCTGCCCCGCGCCGCAGAAGCCGAAAGCATTCTGCGCACCTGCGTGCACTGCGGGTTTTGCAATGCCACGTGCCCGACCTATCAATTGCTCGGCGATGAACTGGACGGACCACGGGGCCGTATCTACCTGATCAAGCAGGTGCTGGAAGGCAACGACGTCACGCAAAAGACCCAACAGCACCTGGACCGCTGCCTGTCGTGCCGCAACTGCGAAACCACCTGCCCGTCGGGCGTCGATTACCACAACCTGCTGGACATCGGCCGGGCGGTGGTCGATGCGGCGGTGCCGCGCCCGCTGGGTCAGCGCCTGTTGCGCGAGGGGTTGCGCCAGACTGTGCCGCATCCAGAGCTGTTCAAGAGTCTGGTCAATGGCGGCCAGGTGTTCCGCGCGCTGCTGCCCGGCACCCTGCAAAGCAAATTGCCGCGCAATGCATCGCCGGCCAAACAGCGCCCCGTGACCGTGCGTGAGCGTCAAGTGCTGATGCTCGAAGGTTGCGTGCAGCCCAGCCTGTCACCCAACACCAACGCCGCGGCGGCGCGGGTGCTGGACCGGTTGGGGATCAGCGTCATCGCGAGCCGCGAAGCCGGTTGCTGCGGCGCCGTGGACTACCACCTGGACGCCCAGGCCATCGGCCTCGACCGTGCCCGGCGCAACATCGACGCGTGGTGGCCGGGCATCGAAAAAGGTGCCGAGGCGATTGTGCAGACGGCCAGCGGTTGCGGCGCCTTCATCAAGGATTACGGCCACCTGCTCGCCAGCGACCCGGCCTATGCCGACAAGGCGAAAAAGGTCAGCGCGCTGGCTCGGGACCTGGTGGAGGTGTTGCGCGACGAACCGCTGGAAAAACTTGGCATTCACGCCTCGCAACGCCTGGCTTTCCATTGCCCCTGCACCTTGCAGCACGGGCAGAAACTCGGCGGTGCCGTGGAAGCGCTGCTGACCGGACTCGGTTTCAACCTGACCTCCGTCCCCGACGGCCACCTGTGCTGCGGTTCGGCGGGCACCTATTCGCTGACCCAGCCCGAACTCTCGCGACAACTGCGCGACAACAAGCTCAACGCCCTGGAAAGCGGCCATCCCGAGGTCATTGTCACGGCCAACATCGGCTGCCAGTCGCACCTCGACGGCGCGGGCCGAACCCCGGTGCGACACTGGATCGAACTGGTCGAAGCCGCCCTGCCTTAACCGAACCCTGGAGATGCCCATGAACAGCAAAGCCGTCCTGAGCCAGGCCGAAGTCGGCCAAATCATCAAAGCCGCCCGCGCCGAAGCACAGGCCAATCAATGGGCCGTGACCATAGTGGTGGTCGATGACGGCGGCCACCCGCTGGCCCTCGAACGCCTCGACGGCTGCGCCCCCGGCAGTGCCTACATCGCCACCGAAAAGGCCCGCACTTCAGCCCTCGGGCGGCGCGAATCGAAAAGCTATGAGGACATGGTCAACGCCGGGCGCTACGCTTTCCTGTCAGCACCCTTGCTGACTTCGCTTGAGGGTGGCGTGCCGATTGTTTTCGATGGCCAGGTGATTGGTGCCATCGGGGTGTCGGGTGTCAAGCCCGGGCAGGATGCGCAGGTGGCCAAGGCCGGGGCGCAGTGCCTGAAATGAGGTTTTGGAATCACCATTTAACCCCTGTGGGAGCGGCGGTGCGGCGATCCGACTTGCTCGCGAAGACGGCGGCACATCCAACATCCATGTATCTGACACACCGCTTTCGCGAGCAAGCCCGCTCCCACAGGGTCCGTGTTCAACCTTCTGTGAGGAGTTGCAGCAATGACCCGTCTAACTGCCAAAGACTTCGCCCCTGAACTGCTGGAACTGTACGACTACTACGCCCACGGCACGATCAACCGCCGGGAGTTCCTCGACCGTGCGGCGCTGTTTACCTTCGGCGGTTTAACCGCTGGTGCCCTGCTCGCCGCGCTAAGCCCAAACTATGCGCTGGCCGAGCAAGTCGAGTTCACCGATCCGGACATCATTGCCGAATACATCACCTACCCCTCGCCCAAGGGCCACGGCCAGGTTCGCGCTTATCTGGTGCGTCCGGCCAAGGCCACCGGCAAGGTGCCGGCGGTGGTGGTCGTGCACGAAAACCGTGGGCTCAACCCCTACATCGAAGACGTGGCCCGGCGTCTGGCCAAAGCCGGGTTCATCGCCCTGGCCCCGGATGGCCTGAGTTCGGTCGGCGGTTATCCCGGCAATGACGACAAGGGCCGCGAGCTGCAGGCCAAGGTTGACCCGGAAAAGCTCATGAACGACTTTTTCGCCGCCGTCGAGTGGATGATGAAACACCCTGCCGCCACTGGCAAAGTCGGCATCACCGGGTTCTGCTACGGCGGTGGCGTGACCAACGCCGCCGCCGTGGCCTATCCGGAACTGGGGGCCGCCGTGTCGTTTTATGGCCGTCAGCCAACGGCCGAGGAAGTGCCCCGGATCAAGGCCCCGGTGATGTTGCACTATGGCGAACTGGATACGCGGATCAACGAAGGCTGGCCCGCCTATGAGACAGCGTTGAAGGCCGGGGGCAAGACCTATGAGGCCTATATCTACCCTGGCTGCAACCATGGCTTTCACAATGATTCGACACCGCGTTATGACGAGGCGGCGGCGAAGCTCGCGTGGGAGCGGACGTTGGGTTGGTTTCGCAAGTATCTGGTTTGACCAGAGGTTGAGGCCGGCAGGGCTGGCCTCATCGCGAGCAAGCTCGCGATGGCGGCATCACTAATGGCGACTACTTCGGCTGAGCCACGGTCCGCAGATACGGCTTCAGGGTCTTGAAGCCATCCGGGTATTTCTTCTTCGCGTCTTCGTCAGACACTGAAGTCGGGATGATCACGTCTTCACCCGGCCGCCAGTTAACCGGCGTGGCAACGGTGTGCTTGGCATTGAGTTGCAGGGAATCGAGCAGACGCAGCACTTCATCGAAATTGCGCCCGGCGCTCATCGGGTAGATCAGCATGGCCTTGACCTTCTTGTCCGGGCCGACGATGAACACCGAACGCACCGTGGCGTTGTCCACCGCCGTGCGCGCGCCGCCGCTGGCATTAGGGTGAATCATGTCGTAGAGCTTGGCCACCACCAGGTTTTCGTCGCCGATCAGCGGATAGTTGACCGCCGTGCCCTGGGTCTCGGCGATGTCGCCGACCCAGCGGTTATGGTCACTGACCGGGTCGACGCTGAGGCCCAGGACCTTGGTGTTGCGCTTGTCGAATTCCGGCTTGAGTTTGGCCAGGTAACCCAGTTCGGTGGTGCACACCGGGGTGAAATCCTTGGGATGGGAAAACAGGATGGCCCAGCCATCGCCGATCCATTGGTGAAAATTGAGGGTGCCTTCAGTGGTGTCGGCGGTGAAATCCGGTGCTTCGTCGCCAATGCGGATAGCCATGTTCGATCTCCTTGCAGTGATGGACAGGGACGCCGTCAGGGCAGCGAATGCACTTCCCACGGCATGGACGCGAATCAGTATAGGAGAGGTTCGACGACTCGCCGCGACGGGTTGAACACGTCGCTAGCCCACCAGCGCAATCAATTGCTGACGCTGGGCATCGGTGAGCATCGGGCCGAAACCGGCCCGGGCATTTTCCGCCATGTAGCGCGGGTTGCCGGTGCCGGGAATCACGCAGGTCACCGCCGAATGTGACAGCAGGAACTTCAGCGCCAGTTGCGGCCAGCTCTTGACCCCGACCTGCGCCGCCCAGCCTGGCAGCGGCTTATCTTTCAGTTTGGCCAGCAAGCCGCCACCGCCAAACGGCCGGTTGCAAATCACCGCCACGCCCCGCTCGCGGCACAACGGCAGCAGGCGTTTCTCGACGCCGCGATCATCCAGGGCGTAGTTGATCTGCAAGAAATCCACTGGCTCGGCCTTGAGTACCGCTTCCACTTCTTCATAGGCCGATGCCGTGTAATGGGTGATGCCGATGTAGCGGATACGCCCTGCTTCCTTCCAGTGGCGCAGGGTCGGCAGGTGCGTCTGCCAGTCCAGCAGGTTGTGGATCTGCATCAGGTCGATCCGGTCGGTCTGCAACAGGGCGAAGGATTGTTCCATCTGCGCGATGCCTTCTTCGCGGCCCCGGGTCCACACCTTGGTGGCCAGGAAGGCCGGCGAGCGCGGCTCATGGATCGACAGCAACTCGCCGATGGTCTGTTCGGCGCGACCGTACATCGGCGAGCTGTCGATCAGCTTGCCACCCTTGTCGAACAAGGCATCCAGCACTGCGGGTAAGTCCTTGTAGGCCGGTTGCGAAGGCTCGACATCGAATCCGCGGTAAGTGCCCAAGCCTACGATCGGCAAGAACTCGTTGCTGGAAGGAATGGCGCGGGTCTGCATGGTCTTGCCTCCTGTTCCCGTTGACGGCGCGGGTTGTGCCCCCGCCTGACCGAAGGTGAAGACCGCCGAAGCACCGGCAGCCAGCGTGAGTACTTCTCTACGGGTGTAACCCTCAGGATGGCTCATAAAACGTTTCTCACCAGTCGCCAGGGTCCGGGCTGTTGCGCCGACATCCCGGATAACCCGCGCCAAGGGTCGATTGACTACACTCAGAAAGCCTTGCGGCGCCAGCCACTTTCAAACCCCGAGCAGTCAATGCCGCCCACTAACGTTAGTCGAATGTCACGCACCTTGTTGTTACTCGTCGTCATCGTCGCTGCGTTGTACCTGGCGCTGTGCGTGGCGCTGTTCGTGTTCCAGCGGGCGCTGATCTACTACCCGCAACCACGCGCCGTCGGGACCGCCGGGACGCTGCTCACCCTGCCGGTCGCTGACGCGCAGGTGCTGGTATCCATCCGACCGCATGAAGGTCCCAACGCACTGATTTATTTTGGCGGCAATGCCGAAGACGTCTCGCGCAACCTGCCCGGGTTCTCTCAAGCGTTCCCTGACTACGCCCTGTACCTGCTGCATTACCGTGGTTATGGCGGCAGTTCCGGCTCGCCTTCCGAAGAGGCCATTGCCCGCGACGCCATCACTTTGTTCGACCAGGTACATGCCAGCCATCCGCATGTGGCGGTGGTCGGCCGCAGCCTGGGTTCCGGGGTGGCCGTGCGCCTGGCCAGCGAACGCCCGGCCGCGCGACTGGTGCTGATCACGCCCTACAACAGCCTCGAAGGGCTCGCCGCCCGGCAGTTTCGCTGGTTTCCGGTGCGCTGGTTGTTGAAGGACAAATACCCGTCCTGGCAGTACGCCGCCCGCATCACGGTGCCGACACTGTTGATCGCGGCCGAGCATGACGAGGTGATTCCGCGCCCGAGCACCGAACGTTTGTACACGCACTTCACCAAAGGCGTGGCGTCATTGCGGGTGATACCGGGGACGGGGCATAACTCGATCGGCGAAAGCCCTGAATACTTAAAGGCGCTGGGGGATGGGTTGTAGCCAGCAAAGTAGTACGTGGCGACCATTGGTCCGAGATTATGTCTTCGCCCAATGAAAACATATTTTTATGCCTATATTGATATTGTCGAACGTTCCCACTCTCTGAGGGTGCCGTCATGAATATCAAAACCCTGGCTTTGCTCCTGCTGGCTCTATGTGCGCAACCGGTCTGGAGCCAGACGCCTGCCGCCGCGGCCGACAGCCCCGCGCTGACCACGCGCCTGGCCGAGCGTGACCTTTGGGTCGAACACATTTTCTGGATCAGAAACTACGCGCTGGCCAATCAATCCGCCGACAAAAAGCAAGCCAAAGTCGCGGCGGACCAAGTGGTCGACAACGCTACCAAAATCGCCAACAGCATCGCCCCGCTCTACGGCCAACCGGCGGCGGATCAACTGCTCAAGCTGCTTGCCGGCCATTGGGGCGCGGTGAAACACTACAGCGATGCCACGGTCGCCAAAGACGCCAAGGGCAAGCAAGCCGCCGTCACCGAGTTGACCAGCAATGCCAAGGCGATTGCGGCTTTCCTGGCCACCGCCAACCCCAATCTGCCGGAAGCCACACTGGTCAACATGTTGTCAGCCCATGGCGGCCACCACGTCGCCCAGATCGATGAGTTTGCCGCGCACGATTACGCTGGCGAAGCCCGCACCTGGGCGATGATGCGCACACACATCCTGGCCCTGGCCGACGCCTTGACCGGTGCGCTGGTCAAGCAATTCCCGGACAAGTTCTGATATCGCGCGAGGGCACACCATGCTGGAAGGACTGGGCCGAACACAGCAGGACCTGCTCAATGCGCTGCTGCACCACGCGGGCGGCATGAGCATTGACGAGTTGGCTGAACATCTGGCCGTCACGCGCACGGCGATCCGCCAACACCTGGCGGCGCTGGAGCGTGATGGTCTGGTGCTGCGCGGCGACACCCGGCCGACAGGGCGTCGCCCCGAGCAGCTGTATCGGCTCACCGACCACGCGCGGGAGCAGTTCCCTCGCCACTATCAGCTACTGGCCAGCGTTTTGATTGATGAAGTCGCCGCCATCATTGGTCCCGAAGCCCTGGCCTCGCTGATGCGCAGCATGGGCCGCAAGCTGGCTTCGGACCGTGAACAGCAGGTCGTGGATGAAGCCAGGATCGTCCAGCACATGAACCAGGCGGGCTACGAAGCCGAGGTGTTTTTTCGCTCAAGCGAGACGCCGGAAATCGTCGCGCATAACTGCGTGTTCCATCGCCTGGCCGCCGCGCACCCGGTGGTCTGCGAACTGGACCTGGCCTTGATCGGCGCACTGGGCGGCGGTGAAGTCGAGCACAGCGAGTGCATGGTGCGCGGCGGGCATGTCTGTCGCTTCAGGTTGCGACCGACAGAAAGCCCGGAGCCCCCACACGAACACTGACCTTACAGATCGATCATCTGCATGTTCGCTTTGAGAAAGCCCATCAACTCGGCTGCCGCTGGCGACAGGCTGTGCCCCTTGCGGCACAGAATGCCGATCTGGCGTTCCAGCCGCGGTTCTGAAAGCGGCAGGAACGTCAGTTTCTCATTGCCCTGCGGGAACGCCAGGGACGGCAACGTGGTGATGCCAATGCCCTCTTCAAGCATCGCAATCAGCGAAATCATGTTGGAGACGAACAGCAGACTGCTGTCCAGCAACCCCGCCGCTTCCGTGCCCGCGAGCAAGCGCGAGGTGCCATTGCGCACTAACGGATAGGCTTGCAGGCTCGACCAATGCAGTGCCTCACCCTGGGCCACCAACGGATGATCGTGGCGGCAGACCACACCCACCCGATCACTCAGGATCGGCACGAACTCAATGTTTTCGTCGGCCGCCCACACGCTACTGATCGCAAAATCCACCTGCCCCTGGACCAACAACTGCTGCACGCTGTCGGCATTGCCGTCCTGCATGCTGATCTGCATTTTCGGGTGCTCGCTGACAAACCGCGCGAGCAGATGCGGCAACAACCGACTGGCCACCGACGGCACCGTAGCGATGCTCACCTGACCGATTTCATGCCGCGCCAGCAAACTGACTTCCCGGGCGATGCGGTCGTGATGCGCCAGTAAATCCTGGAACAGCGGCAAACAGTGCTCGCCGAATGGCGTCAGTTCGGTTTTGCCGCCCTTTTCGAATAATTGCTGGCCGAGTTTCAGCTCCAGTTCGCGCACAGCCAGGGACAGTGCCGGTTGCGTGCGATAGGCCTGCCTTGCCGCGCCATGGAAGCTTTTCAGCTGGGCAACCAGGACGAAATAGCGCAGTTGGGTAATCTTCAGCTCGGGAAGCACGGTAAGTTTTCCTTATCATTTCATATTTATTATTAATTTTTATTTGCAGACTAATACTCTCAAGATGGGGCCAACGCAATCGGAGGTTCCCATGGCACTGCAACCCTACAAAAACTACATCGCCGGCAACTGGTGCGAAGGCCAGGGCGTTATCGCCAACCACAGCCCTTCGGATGTTCAAGACCTCATTGGCCATTACCACCAGGCCAGCGCCGAGCAGACGCTGGATGCCATCGCCGCCGCCCGCGATGCCCAGCCGCAATGGGCCGCCAGTGGCCTGGAGCAGCGCCAGCAAGTATTGATGGTCATCGGCAACGAGTTGATGGCGCGCAAGGAAGAACTCGGCGAACTGCTCTCCCGGGAAGAAGGCAAGCCGCTGGCCGAGGGCGTCGGCGAAGTCAATCGCTCCGCGCAGTTCTTCCACTACTACGCGGCTGAAGTGCTGCGTCAGATGGGTGAGACAGCCGCCTCGGTACGTCCCGGCATCGAGATCGAAGTCCAGCGTGAACCGGTCGGCGTGATCGGCATCATCACGCCGTGGAATTTCCCCATGGCCACCGCCGCGTGGAAGATCGCCCCGGCCCTGGCCTTCGGCAACGCCGTGGTGTTCAAACCGGCAAACCTGGTACCGGCCAGTGCCTGGGCCCTGACTGAAATCATCAGCCGCCAGGCCTTGCCCGCCGGCACCTTCAACCTGGTCATGGGCAGCGGCGCGGTGGTTGGCGAAAGCCTGATCCAGTCCGCCGACATCGATGCGTTGACCTTCACCGGTTCCCTGCAGACCGGTCGCCGCGTCGCGGTCGCCACCGCCGGCAATCTGGTGCGTTGCCAACTGGAAATGGGCAGCAAGAACGCCTTGGTGGTGCTCGATGACGCCGACCTCGAAATCGCCGTGGAATGCGCGTTGAACGGCGCCTTCTTCGGTACCGGGCAAAAGTGTACGGCCTCTTCGCGATTGATCGTCTGCGACGGCATCCATGACCGCTTCGTCGAGGCGCTGGTGGCACGCATGCGTCAACTGAAGGTCGGTCATGCGCTCGGACAAGGGGTGCAGATCGGCCCGGTGGCTGAAGCCCGGCAACTGGAGCAGAACCTTCATTACCTGCAACTGGCCGAAGACGAAGGCGCAACCCTGGTCGAGGGCGGCGAACTGCTGAACCCGCAACCGGCCGGGCACTACATGCGCCCCGCCCTGTTCACCAACACCCACAACAGCATGCGCATCAATCGCGAAGAGGTTTTCGGGCCGATTGCCTGTGTGATCCGGGTCGGCGATTACGAAGAAGCCCTCGCCGTGTTGAACGACACCGAATACGGCCTCACCGCCGGGATCATCACCCAGTCGCTGCGTTATGCCAGCGACTTCAAGCGCCGTGCCCGCACCGGTTGCGTCATGGTCAACCTGCCCACCGCCGGCACCGATTACCACGTGCCGTTCGGCGGCCGCAAAGCCTCCAGCTTCGGGCCGCGCGAGCAAGGGCAGTACGCCCGCGAGTTCTACACCGTGGTCAAGACCACCTACGTGCGTCCTTGAACAGGAGATCACCATGCACGATTTATTGATGATCGACGGTCTGCAATATTCCCACTGGAACGAAGAGATCTTTCGCCAGATGCAGGCTGGTGGCCTGAGCGCGGTGCACGCCACCATCGCCTACCACGAGAACGCCAGGGAAACCCTGTCGCGCATCGGCGAATGGAACCGGCGCTTCGAAACCTGGCCCGAGCTGATTCGTCCGGTGCGCGAGGCTTCGGACATTCGCCTGGCACACCAGGAAGGCCGCGTCGGGATTTTCTTCGGATTCCAGAACTGCTCGCCGATCGAAGACGACATCAGCCTGGTGGAGGTTTTCCGCCAGCTCGGCGTACTGATCATGCAGCTCACCTACAACAACCAGAGCCTGCTGGCCAGCGGTTGCTACGAGACCGAAGACAATGGCATCAGCCGTTTCGGGCGCCAGGTGATCCGCGAGATGAACCGCGTCGGCATGCTGATCGACATGTCCCACAGCGCCGAGCGCAGCACCCTGGAAGCCATCGAGTTGTCGAGCCGGCCGGTGATCGTCTCCCACGCCAATCCGTCGAGTTTCCACGCGGCCAAACGCAACAAGTCCAACGCGGTGTTGCGCGGCATCGCCGAGTCCGGCGGTCTGCTGGGTTTCAGTACTTACCCGTTTCACCTCAAGGGCGCGTCGGGCTGCACCCTGGAATCGTTCTGCGACATGGTCGCCAGCACGGCGGAGCTGATGGGCGTCGAACACATCGGCATCGGCACCGACCTGTGCCAGCAACAACCCCTGCAAGTGCTCGAATGGATGCGCAACGGGCGCTGGAGCAAAGACAAGGATTACGGCGAAGGATCAAAGGACAACGCCAACTGGCCGGCACCGCTGCAATGGTTCCGCGACAGCCGGGATTTCCCGGTCATCGCCCAGGGCCTGCGCGACCGTGGCTTCGCCGAGGACGAGGTACGCAACATCATGGGACTCAACTGGTTGCGCCTGCTGGAAAACGCTACGACGGCGCAAGACTGACTCTTGATCGACACCGTGAGGACAGCATGAAAAATAACAACAATAGCCTCCCGTTCATCTCCCCGACCGGCGATGCACAGCCCCAGGCGCGTATTTTGGAGGCATCATGAAAACATCCGACTCCCTGCAAGCCGACGTCCAGCCACTGGACCTCGCACCGCCGAAAAAAGACATCGACTGGCCGCTGTTTTTAATCAGTGGCGGCTTCCTCGGCGCCTTCCTGATCGCGGCACTGATCGACATCGATGGCGTATCGCTGTTGGTGAACACGCTGTTCGCCTGGTCGACGAAGTTCTTTGGCTTGTACTGGCAGATCCTGATGCTGGCGACCTTCGCCATGAGCCTGTTCATCTGCTTCAGCAAATGCGGGCGGGTACGCCTGGGCGGCGTCGACCAGCGTCCCGATACCAGCACCTTCAATTGGATCGCCGTGATCATGTGCGCCCTGCTCGCCGGTGGCGGTGCGTTCTGGGCGGCAGCGGAACCGATGATGCACTTCGCCAGCCCGCCACCGTTGTTCGCCGGGGTGCAGCCTCACACCGAAGCCGCCGCACACGCTGCGCTCGCGCAATCGTTCGTGCATTGGGGCTTTCTGGCCTGGGCAGTGCTGGGCAGCCTGCTGGCCATCGTGCTGATGCATTTGCACTACGACAAAGGCTTGCCACTGGCACCGCGTACCCTGCTCTATCCGTTGTTCGGTGAGCGTGCGCTCAAGGGCCCGATCGGCACGCTGGCGGACGCCACCTCGATCATCGCCGTCGTCGCCGGGACCATCGGCCCGATCGGTTTCCTCGGCCTGCAAATCAGCAGTGCGTTGCATTCGGTCTGGGGCATTCCCAATGACCTGATGGTGCAGTCCATCACCATCGTGCTGGTCACGGTGATGTACACCATTTCCTGCCTGGTCGGCCTCGAAGGCATCCGCTTCGTCAGCGGGATCAACGTCTGGCTGATGATCGGCCTGGCGGTGTTCATGGTGCTGCTGGGGCCCACCGCTTTCATTCTCGGCGGTTTTCCCACCGCGTTCGCCTTGCACCTGGAGCAGTTCATTCCGATGACCCTGTTCCGCGCCGATCCGAAATGGCTGGACTGGTGGACGGTGTTCTACTGGGGCTGGTTCATTGGCTACGCGCCGATGGTCGCCCTGTATGTGGCGAAGATTTCCCGTGGCCGGACCATCCGTGAAGTGATCATGACCCTGTCGATCATCGCACCGCTGGTCACCATGTTCTGGTTCACCATCGTCGGTGGCGCCGGCATCGGCATGGAATTGCAGACGCCAGGCATCGTCACCGCCCACGGCGCGCAGCCCGAAGATCTGCTGCTGGGCGTGACCCAGAACCTGCCCCTGGGTGGACTGATCTCGGCGCTGTTCCTGTTCCTGAGCTTCATTTCCGTGGCCACCAACGGCGATGCGATGGCGTTCACCGTGGCGATGGCGATGTCCCGAAATAATGAGCCCAGCAATGACAAGCCCAAAGCATGGCTACGTGCCTTCTGGGCCATCGGCATGGGCCTGGCCGCGGTGGTGTTGATCACCATTGGTTCGGGCGGGGTCACGGCGCTGCAATCCTTTATCGTAATTACTGCCGTACCGGTTTCACTGCTGATCCTGCCGTCGCTCTGGGATGCTCTGCGCATCGCCCGGCAGATGGCTCGCGAACAGGCAGTCTGACGATGAACAGTTCAGGAATCGCAATGATGTCGCACACCGACACAGACACCTCTTCGGCCTTGCGGCCCACCGCCCGGGTCATGGACCTGGAGCGACTGGGCAGCCACTTTCAAAGCCGCTTGAGTTTCGTGCGCAGCAGCATGCGGCGGATGATGAACGAGCAGTGGCGCATCCAGCGCACCTGCTTCGACCTGGATGCCGAGGGCTTCGGTACGGCGATCTACCGCATCGACACCGCCAGTGCCCACTATCACTGCGTGATTTTCTCCACGTACCTGCCGCCGGAGAAGCGCAGCGACCGGGTCATCGCCGATCAGTGGGATGTCAGTTTTGTCCTGCTCGGCGGCGATGTCGATGAGCAGCAACTGGCTGACCTGCGACGCAATGTGCCGTTGCAGGAAGCCGGGCGTTTTGATTCGCGAGTGCTGGTGCTGTCGCGGGCCAACCGCAGCCTGCGCAACTTCGAACGCTTCCTCGAAGCGCTGGCCGAAGGTTGTCAGCCAGACCCGCGGCAACTGGCCGAGGTCGGCTACCTGTATCGCACCACCGCGGTGTACGGCAACGGCAAGTTCGGCATCGCCGACTTCAGTTGCCTGCAAGGCACTGCGGACTTCACACAACCCTTCAGCGCCCAGATGTTCACCGTGTATCTGTTGCGGCATTTCAGCATCGAGCAGATCGAACACATGGCCCGTGCGCGCAATCCACAGCGGGCGGTGGGCCTGGACCCTGCCCTGCAGCGTTACCTTGGGGTCGGCAATTCCACGGGGCTGGGCATGGCGCCGTTCCTGATCAATCACCCGCAACTGGTCAACCAATGGCTGTGGGCCAGGGAAACCGCACTGGCGCAGGTTGTGGCGCAAGCGGCTGACTTGCCTCATGCCCAGCGCTTTCAGGCGTTGCTGCTACGGGCCCGCCGGCACTTGCAGCAAACCAGCACCGAAGACCAACGGCAAAGCGGCATCGACCAGCAGACGCTGGCCGATCTCGAGCAACTGGCCGAGTGGTTCGCGGGGCAGTCGGTCAACGCGGGGTTGTGGTCACGCCTGCAAGCCTGGGCCGAGGTGAACGTCGGCACCGGTTGCCAGGAACTGCTGGTCAGCCTGCTGCTGGAGTTGTACCCCGAACAGGTCGATCCGCTGGCCGAGCAGATGTCGGTCAACGAGGGGTTTCGCCTGAACGCCGAGATGCCACTGGATGAGCTGTGCGATCTCATCGAGACCAAGTACCGCTGGGCGCTCGACTACGACTTGAGCGACGCCGAGGCCAACCACTTTTTCTGGTATCGCTCGGCGGAAAAGGAAGAACCACGCCTGGGCGAGCGGGCCATGGAGCCAGGCGCCGAGAAGGAAATGCAGTTGGGGATCGCGCACAACATTCAACGTTGTCATCGCGCCCTGCTGGCCTACCGCGAGCAACACCCACGGCAATTGACCGCGCACTTTCTGCTGGCGCTACCGCAGTTCAAAGGCACGGTCTGCCGCCTGCAAGGCATGGCCCGCTGCGCCTTCGGGGAAATCCGCGCCAACCTGATGGACCGCGGCATGCTGCCGATCCACTTGCTGCGCTGCAAGCTGGCGTTCTTCGGCGCCGGCAAGTTCGACCCCAAGTCCAGCCGCTGGGTGCGCATCACCTTGTTTCAGGGGGCACCGCTGGTCAGCGAGATCGGCCAGCCGTTCCCCGACGACTGGAATTTTGCCGTCATGCCTGAACTGACCAACGCTGCCGGAGCACTCTGAAATGCGTGTATCGCTCAATGAAATCCAGGTGATCTGCCGCAAGGCCTTCGAAGGCATCGGCTTTGCACCCGGTGATTGCGACGACGCCGCCGAAATGATTGCCAGGCTGCAACAGCAAGGCCTCGACGGTATCGGCGCGCTGAAAAAAGCGTTGGACTTCCTTCACGATGAAGTCGATCGCCCCATCGAAACCTGCTACGAAGACGCCACGCAACTGACCCTCGACGCCCATGGCCAGAGCGTATTGCGCTGCGCCGCCCAGGCAATCGAACTGGGGGTGGGCAAGGCCTTGCGCGGCGGCAGTGCGCTGATCCGCGTCCGCCACTGCCACAACCGCATCCTGCTGCTGGGCTACCTGGCGCGCTGTGCCGGAGAAGGCCTGAATTTTTGTGTGTACTGGCGCGATGCCCGGCAGGAGCTGGTGGCCACCTTCAGCGCCGGGAACACCCACCCGGCCTTGCGGGTATATGACCTGCCGCAACCGGCGCAGGGCGACGAGCAAAGCATCAACGTGCTGATTTCCAGACACTTCGCGCTGCTGCCACGCCTGAGTGCCGCAGACGCGGCCCCGACGCTTGAATTCAGTCAGCCGGCAGCCGCGGGCGGACTGCAGGTCAATGATGAAGTCTGGGCCCAGTTGAAAAAGCTGGGGGAACGGGTGCTGGTGGAAAGCACCGAAGAATCCCGTCGCCGTGGAGCCGGTGAAGGCAGTGACGCCCGGTAAGCCCCTCAAACCCGTATCAGGAATCATCAATGAAACAGGCGATCAAGACCGACCTCTTTGCCTCGCGCGCGCCATTGGAATGGGCTGTTGTCGGCAACGGCACGCTGTACACCGCGCAAATCCCCATCGACCGCCAGGGCCAGGTGGTGAGCGGCGGCATCGAAGCACAAACCCGGCAGACCCTGGACAACCTGCGCCATACCCTGCAAGCCGCCGGCAGCTCGCTGGACGCGGTCACCCAGGTACTGATCTACGTCACTGACCGCAGCTACCTGGCAACCGTGAATGCGCTCTACACCGAGTACTTCCAGGCGCCCTACCCTAACCGCGCCGCCATGGTCGTGGCGGGCCTGGCCCGGGAAGAAATGCTGGTGGAGCTGGTGGTGTACGCCTGCATGGATTGATCGATTCAGGTCCGCTTGCGGGTCACTGATGTACACAAAACCTGTGGGAGCGAGGTTGCTCGCGATGGCGGTAGATCAGTCAACATCTCTGTTGCCTGAAAGGCCATCTTCGCGAGCAAGCCCGCTCCCACAAAAGTCCTACCCTTCGTCGGACATTCGGTTCCGGCTACAAACAGGTTCGCTCGCGCCGTGAACCTTGTCTCCAGACCCCGGTCATACCCGAGCGTTTTTCCTCTCCTATCGTCGTCATCTCATCCGAGTTGTCCGTCCATGCGCCAAACCGCCGTTGCCTTGCGCTTTTCTTCGCTGTGCCTGTTTTCCCTGCTCCCCGTTTATGCAAGCCCCGCCCATGCCGATGGGCAACGGCAACTGGTAGACGCCATCAACGACTATCGCGCCCATCCGCAACGCTGCGACCGGCGGCCGACGCAACGCTTATCACCCCTGACGCTCAAGTCGAACCTGGCCCTGCCTGTTGGCTATGGCGGTGGGCTGCGGGACCGGTTAAAGGCTTCCGGCTATCAGGCCACCATGGTGCGGTCGATTCGCGTGGTGGGTGCACGGGATGCCGAAGAAGCCTTCGATCTGTTCCAGGACGAGCACTGCGCCGCACTGCTCGACAACCAATACGCCGACATCGGCGTCAGCCGCGCCGGGAGTGAATGGCAAGTGGTGCTGGCACGGCCGGTGCTCGATGGGAAAACCGGCGACCCACGCAGCGCCGCACAGGCGTTGCTGGCGCAGGTCAACGCCGCCCGGGCCAGGCCGCGCATGTGCGGTCGCCAGCGGTTTGGCGCCGCGCGGCCGCTGTCCTGGAGTGCCGCCTTGGGTTCCGCAGCACAAAACCACAGCAAGGATATGGCCTACGGCAACTATTTCGCCCACCAGGCCCCCGACGGAGACATGCCCTATGACCGTGCCAAGGCCGCCGGCTACCGTGGCCGGCAGATCGGTGAAAACATCGCCGCCGGGCAAGGCTCACCCAGCAAGGCCATGGCCGGCTGGCTCGCCAGCCCCGGGCACTGCGCCAACCTGATGAACCCGATGTTCACCCAGGTCGGTGCCGCCTACGCCGCCAACGCCCGCAGCGACAACGGTGTCTACTGGACGATGCTGTTTGGCGCGCCTTGAGCCGCCGGCCGGACCCACCTCGCGGGCATTAAAAAGCCCGCACTGAGCGGGCTTTGTGGGTGGATGTAACAAGTAGGTGGCCGGTGCTGGTCTCCGGCTTACAAGGTTTATCAGGCCTCCCACAAAAGAGTCGTGAAACTGTAATGGAACTCTTCTGCTTCACACGGCATAAGGGCTGGATCCCAGCGCGGGGATCTTTCTAACCGTGTACCCTTCGGAACGCGCCCCACGTCTCCTTGCTATCCTTTTGCGCATCAGTCTGCGTCTTCACCTACAGGTTTGAGGATAGCAAAACAGGAGCGTTTTCCAACCGGGCTTTTAGACCGATTTCGACCAGCAGAAAACATGGCAGGACGGAAAAATACTATCAGTGCGCAGATGACTGTAATAGATGAATTTCGCCAGGGCAGCTGCCTTTGTGTGAGCCAGCTTGCTCGCGATGTGGCCAGCACATTCAACATTGATTTCGACTGCTCGCAAATTTTGCGTACACCCGCTAACCCTGTGGGAGCGAGCTTGCTCGCGATAGCGTCAAATCAGTCAACATTGATGTTGCCTGACACTCTGCATTCGCGAGCAGGTCGGATCGCCGCACCGTCGCTCCCACAAAGGTTGTACCTGTTGACCTGGCCGCTGCGCCTCACGAAGGCCGACGCACCACCCTCACCTTGCCGCTATCGCCACCACCGCAGAACAACCGCTCGCCACCATCGGACTCAAGCCCCGACACGCCCACGCCTTCGGGCATTGTCAGGCTCTGCAGCACTTCGCCCGATTGCGGATCGATGCGGCGCAACTCGCTCTCATCGCCTTCCCACGTACCGTGCCACAACGCGCCGTCCACCCAGGTCACGCCGGTGACGAAACGGTTGGATTCGATGGTGCGCAGGATCTTGCCGGTCTCGGGGTCGATCTGGTGGATCTTGCGTTCACGGTACTGGCCCACCCACAACGTCCCTTCGGCCCAGGTCAGCCCCGAATCGGTGCCTGCGCCAGGGGCAGGAATGGTCGAGAGGATATGGCCGGTGCGGGGGTCGATCTTGTGGATGCGGTCTTCGGCGATCTGGAACAGATGCTCCCCGTCAAACGCGGTGCCGGCATGGGCAGCGACATTGATCGAGCCCAGCACCTTGCCGCTTTCCGGGTCCAGGGCGTTGATTTTGCTGTTGCAGGCGAACCAGACCTTTTCGCCGTCCCAGGTGACGCCGCATACGTGGTCGACATCGGCAAACGGGCCATATTCACGAATGATTTCAGCAGTTGCTTGTTTCATCTGGCATTCCTCGACGGGGGTTGGTGGCGTTCATCCTAACCACCGGGCAGCGGCGCCGGGAGTAACAAGGTCGTCGCGAATCCCGGCACGGGCGGCGTCATCCAGCGCCGTGCGCGACCACGGCCAAACCACTGCACCTTGCCCTGCTCCGCCAGTGTATCGAGCGCCCGTTGCACCGTGCGCTGACTGGTACCCAGCGCCAGTGCCAGGGCGGAACTCGACCACGACTCGCCATCGGCGAGGCAGGCAAATACCGCGGCAAATTTTTCCTCGACCGGTTGCGCCAGTGTCACCACCTGCGTACACACCGGCGATTGCAGGGCATAACCGCGGGCCGTCGCGATGACACCGGCCAACGGCTTGAGCGCTTTACGCAACCTGCCGATTTCCACGCGAAGCCGGGCACGATGGGATTCATCCGAGAGCTTCAGGCGAAACGCCCGGGCGATCAGCACTTCCCGCGCAACGTCGCCGGGCCACGCCTCGGCCAACGCACGGGCGAGCACGAACAGGATCGGTCTTGTTGCGAGCGATACCGACATGCCACAACCGCGCACAACGTACCGGCAGGCATCCACCACCAGTGACGTTGAACAAAACAACGCTTCAACATCATCGAGCAACAGCGGCCGTACTTCACCCTGGGCAATCAGGCGTGCCGCGGGGGCATCGAGCAGATGCGCAGCGTGCTGGACCTCAGCGATCAGCGCGGCAATCCCGGCTTGACCGGCAGCCTGCCCGGCCCTGTTCAACGCCTCCCGCGCCACGTGCGATTGCAGGCGCCGAATGGCTATGCCCGCCAGCACCAGTTCATGGGTTGCCCGCAAGGCCGGCGGCAATCGGCCGGGATCGAGTCCGGTCAATAACTGCTGCGCCTCGTCGAGCTGACCGATCAGCAGCAAACGGCGAATTTGCAGGTAGCGCGCATGGGCGGCATTGACCCGGTCACCGTGGTGTTCAAGGGTGACCCGCGCCGTTTCGAGCGCCTTGACCGGCCACCCGAGCTCCCGCGAAGCCAGGGCGATTTCGGCTTCGGCCACCACACAGCGCGCCCGGGCCAGCACTTCCTTGGGCGCAAATGCCCGTTGCGCACGCTTGACCAGTGACCTGGCCCGCACCAGATCGCCCAGTTGCGCCATGGCGATACCGCGCAGGGCAAGCGCCGGCGCATCGTCACGCAAGGCCACGCGGTCCAGTGCGCCCAGCGGATTGCCCGCCGCCAGCGCCTGTGCGGCGGCCGTGATCATCGAGTCCATGGAAATCCCGCCACGCTTGTCACTCCCATCATTTGACACCCGGGTTTAGTCTAAATCACGACCTTTCACCAGGAGCGTAGAACGATGAACACCCACACAACCGCGTCCCGGGAGCAATGGCTGGCGGCTCGCCTGCAACTGCTCGAAGCGGAAAAGGCCCTGACCCGACGCAGCGATGAAGTGGCCAGGCAACGCCAGGCATTGCCCTGGGTTCGCCTCGACAAGACGTACCGCTTCGATACCGACAACGGCAGCGCCACCCTGGCCGAACTCTTTCAAGGGCGCTCGCAGCTGCTGGTCTACCACTTCATGTTCGGCCCCGACTACACGGCAGGCTGCCCGTCCTGCTCAGCCATCGCCGATGGCTTCGAGCCCGTCGTCGTCCACCTGGCGAACCACGACGTGACCCTGATGGCGATATCCCGCGCACCGTTAGCGAAACTGCAGGCCTACAAGCGCCGAATGGGCTGGACCTTCCCCTGGGCCTCGGCCACCGACAGCGACTTCACCGCCGACTTCAATGTCTACTTCACCGAAGCGCAGCAGCGCGAAGGCTTGGTCGAATACAACTATCAGCGCGGCGGCCATGCCATGGACGCCAGTGAAATACCGGAACCGGTGAAACAGTTCGCCGCGACCTGTGGCACCGATGCGCCCACCTATACCCGCGACCGGCCGGGGCTGAGTACGTTCGTGCTGGAAGACGGCGAGATCTATCACACCTACTCCACCTACGCGCGGGGCCTGGACGGATTGTGGAGCATGTACCAATGGCTCGACCGCGCGCCCAAGGGGCGCAATGAGACGGGGCCCTGGTGGCGTCGGCATGATGAGTACCGGTGAGCGGCAGCGCCGGTTTGGTCTGCGAGACTACGCTTTGCCAGATCACGCAAGGAAAGCGCCACTTATCTATCGTGCAGATGCTTTTTCAAGAATGACCGGGTTCGCTCGTGGACGGGGTTCTGCAGGATCTCCTGCGGCGCCCCTTCTTCTACGACAACCCCGCCATCCATAAAGACAATCCGGTCTGCCACTTCGCCTGCAAAGCGCATTTCATGAGTGACGATCAACATCGTCATGTGCTCCGCAGCGAGTTGCTTCATGACCAGGTTGACCTCTTCGACAAGCTCGGGGTCCAGTGCCGATGTAGCTTCATCGAACAGCATGACCTTTGGCTGCATCGCCAGTGCCCTTGCTATGGCAACGCGCTGCTTCTGTCCACCCGACAGGCGAGAAGGATACTCATCGAACTTGTTGGCCAATCCAACTTTTGACAAGTATTCCATCGCCAATTCACGAGATGCTTTTTTTGTAAGCCCCTTAAGTTTTATCGGACCGAGAGCGATGTTTTCATATACGTTCAAGTGCGGAAACAGATTGAAGTGCTGAAATACCATGCCCATCTGCTGACGCACAGCGTTTATGTGCTGTTCAAACGCTCGACCTTTCAATGGCCGATTGATCTGTTCACCCTCCAACCAGATCTCGCCATCATCAAGTGCTTCCAGGTGATTGATTGACCGCAGAAGCGTGCTTTTGCCAGAGCCACTTGGGCCGATAATTGCGACGATTTGCCCGCGAGATACGGAAAGATCGATTCCCTTGAGTACTTCGAGTGCTCCGTAAGCCTTGCGAGCGTTCTTCACCTCAACCATGAATTCTTTTCTTATCATCGTGACATCTCTACCTTTTTTTCGAGAAGATGCAGACCGGTTTCGAGAATAAGATTGGCTGCATAATAAACAAGCGCAACAGTCAGATAAAACTCAAACGGGCTATAGGTCTCGCTCACGGCAAGTTGCGCGCTGTATACCAACTCGGCAATACCGATTATGGAAACCAGAGAGGTGTCCTTCAACAGGACAATCAGGTTGTTTCCCAGCGGCGCAATAGTCCTGCGCAACGCCTGCGGCACGATGATGTAACGCTGGGTCTGTCCACGGCTGAGGCCAATGGAGCGGGCACCTTCGACCTGCCCCGGGTCTACCGACACCACGCCGGCACGAATGACGTCGGCGTTGTAGACGGCAAAGTGCAAACTAAGACCAATGATGCCAGCCACCAGTGCGGGAATATCGATGCCCACTTGCACAAGACCATAATAAATCACATACAACTGCAGAAGCAGTGGCGTGCCCATCAGCAACCAGGTCATAAAACGCACGGGCAGCGCCAGGACTCTGGGCGCATAAAGAACAATGAGTGCAAAGGCAATCCCCGCCATCAAACTCAACAGGCTGGAACTTACAAACATCACGACCGTCCACCAAAGACCGGTCGCAAGCAACTCGGAATAAGGTGTAACTATACTAAGGTCCAGGCTTTGCATAGGAATGCTCTCACCTTGCCGCGAAGCGATTATCGAGATAGTCAATAATGAATCTGACCGAGTAGACCATCACGATGTAAAGCAGTGCAGACACCATGAAGATCTCGAAAGGCTTGTACGTTGAACTGATAAAGCGTTGCGCTGTATATGAAAGCTCAACAACAGAGATCGTCGACACCAGCGCAGAACCTTTGATAAGAGCGACAGCGTTCACTCCCAGCGGCCTGATCATCAACTTTGCAGCTTGTGGCAGCGTGATAAACCATAAGGTCTGGCCACGCCCGAAACCAATCGAACGCGCAGCTTCTTCCTGGCCAGGATCAACGTTGCTGATAGCGCCACGAATGGATTCGGCCATGTAGGCAGCGATGTTCAGGCCCAGGCCGATTACGCCTGCCGCAAACGGCTCCAGTTCAAGTCCGATCTGCGGCCCGCCAAAGTAGATGATGAACAGTTGAACCAGGCAGGGAGTGCCACGAAAAACGCTGATGTAGAGTCTGGCAAGGCATCGAAAGGCGAGAACCGTGGACAACCGGCCAGCCACCAGCACGATTGCGACCAGAAACCCAAGCACAAGAGCAAGTACAGAAATCTGCACCGTAATCCAGGCCGCCTCCAGGAAAAACGGGAATGTGCGTTGTATGAGAGTCAGATCCATGAGCACGCTCGGAAAAGTCGGATTGACTGGCCCGACGACCCGTCGAGCCATGCTGAACAGCAATCAGCGGATATCGTTGCCAATCCACTTCATCGAGATCTTTTCGTAGGTGCCGTCGGCGAGCATGTCTTCCAGCGCCTTCTGCAGGGTCGCCTTGAGCTCGGGGTTGTTCTTGCGCAGGGCAATGCCCATGCCTTCGATGCCGCCATCGCTATCCGGTGGAGTAATGATGCGCACCTTCTGCCCGGTTTCCTTGATGGCGACCAGCACCGGAACACTGTCCATCACTATCGCATCGATACGCCCGGCCTCCAGGTCGACCAGCATTTCCGGAAGACCCTTGTACGTTCTGACCTTCAGATTGCCGCGGCCCCTGGCCCATTTGTCGTGAGCATCGCCGAGGGTCACGCCGACACTCACATCCTTGAGATCATCGAGGCTTTTGATCGAAGAATCTTCCTTCACTACGATCGTGCGGCCGGCATGGTAATAGGGCCCGACGAAATCCACTGCCTTCTGCCGTTCCGGGGTAATGGTCATGGAAGCGATAATGGCGTCATATTTTTTCGCCAGAAGACCGGCAATGATCCCGTCGAACGGCGTGGTGATGATCTTCACTTTTACCCCCATCCGCTCAGCCAGTGCCTCGCTGATGGAAGCGTCGAATCCGACAATCTGGTTCTGCTCGTTGGCAAAGCTGAAGGGCGAGTATTGACCGCTCATTGCGATACGGATTTCCTTGGAATGCTGGATCGACTTCAAATCATCAGCATGAACAACCGCAGTGGAAAGTAGCGCTGCGGCCGCCACGGTAGAAGCGACAATCAAACCCTTGAGCTTTTTGGTTAGCATTGGATGGCACCTTGGAAGAATTGTTTATTATTTTCTTGGGGTTATTCACCCGGCCTTCATGAAAAGTCTTGCATAGGCACTTCTGGAAAGCACCCGGCAAGGTGTCAGCCTGCCTGACACATTGCCGGAGTTGGCCGACACTATGCCGGGCAGTCATATTGTCCAGCCAGGTCAGCGGAGTGCGGCCTTGAAACTTTCGTCCAGGACCTCGAGCAGAAAGTCAGCATTTGCCTGACTGAAAATCATCGATGGGCGCATCTTCAGGACATTGTCATGGGGGCCTTCAGTACCGATCAAAATGCCCCGTTCCCTGGCACCATCGGCTACTTGTTTGGCCAACTGCGTGGCCGGAACTTTGGTCTTGCGGTCCGTGACAAGTTCTATCCCGAGAAAAAGACCCTGCCCACGCACATCGCCTATTGCCTCGTAGCGCTGCTGCAATTTACGGAAGCCGTCGAGCAGATAGTTGCCAATGGTCAGTGCGTTGAGTTTCAAGTTATCGCGCTCGATCACATCGAGTACCGAGAGCCCTACAGCACATGAAACCGGGCTGCCGGCGAAGGTATTGAAGTACTCCATGCCGTTGTTGAAACTGTCGGCAACTTCCCGCGTGGTCACCACCGCCGACATCGGATGGCCGTTGCCAATGGGCTTGCCCATGGACACTGCATCGGGCACCACACCCTGGGTTTCAAAAGCCCACCAGTGGCTGCCAACACGACCAAAGCCGACCTGGACTTCGTCAGCCAGGCAAAGACCGCCTTCTGCTCGGACCATCGCATAAACTTCTTTCAAGTAGTTTTCCGGGAAGAACAGTTGCCCGGCGACACTTGGAATGGACTCCGCCAGGAAGAACGCCGGCGCTCTGCCCTGCTTGCGCATGAGCTCGATCTGATCCGCCACGCTCTCGGCGTAACGCTTGCCAAGTTCCTCGAACGCCCACTGATCCACACCACGGTAGGCATCCGGGACGACCGCCTCGAACACATGATCTGCGTGCCCTTTACCGGCTTTACGCTTGTATTTGTAAGGGCTGAGGTCAATCAGTTCCTGTGTCGTGCCGTGGTAAGCCCAATCCAGCACAATTGCATCGTTACGCCCTGTGTGATTGCGCGCCATACGCAGCATGAGGCTGTTTGCTTCACTTCCCGAACAACCGAAGGAAGCGACCGCCAGGCCTTCAGGCAAAGTGGCGGTGAGCCGCTCTGCATACTCGACGATATTGTCGTGCAGGTAGCGCGTGTTGGTGTTCAGGCGTGCAGACTGCCGCGAAATCGCCTGCACTACATCTGGATGGGAGTGGCCGAGATGGCACACGTTATTGAAGCAGTCCAGATACGCCCTGCCAAAGTTGTCGATCAACCAGACCCCGTCACCGCGAACGAACTTGATCGGGTCCGAATAGGAGATCGACAGGTTTGGCAGCAACAACGCCTTACGCTTGGCCACAATCTCTGCCTTGGTGCGCCCGTCCTGGCTGTAGGTTTCCGCAGGAATCCCCGCGAGAGTCGATGCATCGGGAAAAATGTCGGCCCATACCTCAAGATAAGCCCGTTCACCGACGCCGATGAACTCACCCGCTTTCAATCCGGTGTCAGTGGACATCTGAAAATGCACATGGGGAATCCACCCACCATTTTCCGTGTCCTCCCCCATGTATCCGACAAGCGCGCCAGCCTCCAGGCAGTCACCAGGCTTGAGGCGAGCGAGAGCCTCATGAGCCATGTGCCCCCACAATGTCAGGAATGGCGGGCAACCTTCCGGCGAGTGTTTGAGCATGATCAGACCACCATAGCCAAGCGGCTCATGCTCGATCTCGACGCTCTGCACCACACCGGCAACAGGCGTATAGAGAGGCGTTCCTGCGGGCATGATCAAGTCGACACCGACGTGAATGATCCGACGCTGCCCTTCAATGAATCGCGACTCAAACGCCGTGTCGGTGTAGATGGTCCTTTCCTCACCCCATGGCCCGATACCGAGCGGCACCTTGTGTTCGGCAGAAAAATCATTCCACCACTTCGTTGCCTCTGCTGGACGCTGCTCGGCTGAAGCAATAGTCATCACATGGGAAGCATCTCCGAACGGGGCAATGACCTTGTTCATGGTTGCAGCAGATGGACGCACGATATCGGCGAAGGACTTGCTGTTTTCGGCAACCCAGCGGCGAACCGCACCCGCGCCTTCGATCGCGTCAAAACCACAGGCTTTGCGCAGGATCGCCGTCGCCAGTCGAGGGTTCATGCGATCCAGCCTTTCCAGAAGACGCCAGGCCGGCGCTTCGCTGATGCCAAGGTAGGGATTGTCTTGCGTTCGGTCGGATCGCGATGCCGACAAGGTGACGCTCGTGACCAGGCGCATCGCAATGAGATTGAAGAGGACGTCAAGCTCTTCCGGCTGCAGAGGGTACTTGTCATGGAAACCGGCCGTGAGGGCGGCGGCCGCGCCGATTGGATCTTCCATGTCGAGAATGGAATAGGCGCAGGTGATGGCTACTTCGGCAATCAGAATCGTATGGACCGCATCGCCAAAATCGATGATGCCCGAGACTTTCTGGTGATTGTGCGAGTCGACGAGAATGTTCCAGTCATTGCCGTCATTGTGAATGACTTGTGCACGCAGGCGCGAAAGCCTCGGTTGGACGTTTTGTTCGAAGCTTTCAATGAAGCGTTCCAGAATCGCTCTTCTGCCAGGATCTTTCACAAAATGCAGGCGTGATCGCGAACGTGCGGCGTGACGCAAATCCCAGTCGAGATCCCGCACCGCGCCCGGATGAATGAAGCCCTGAAGCGCACGGTCGATCTCACCGAACGACTGGCCAAGGCTGCGCATCAATTCGAAGGTACGCCTGACCTCGGCCAACGGCGTTCCGTGCAACCAGCTCACCAGGCGCACCGCATGGCTTTCGCCCGAGGGCGCTAGCGCAGTGGCGAGGTATTCACCGGCGAGGCTTTTCTTGAGAAAAGGCACGGTAAGCTCGGGATTGTGAGTGGCGAGATGACTGAGAATGGCCGTCTGAAACTCGCTTTCAACGCGCGGCTCGGTCGAGTTGACGACCTTCAGAATCCATCCCGCATCGGTTCCGGTGTTCAACCGGTAGTTGCGGTCGCGCTCGCCATCCAGAGGCGTGGCCGTACCAATAACGTTGAAAAGCTGCTCACTGAGTTTTTCGGCATCCCCGGTCGAGAACTGGGGGGCAGGATGGGAGAGATTTGTCATGGTAATTGTTTTCCAAGCCATTTTTTTCAGATAGCTTGGCACGCAACGCCCGGGACGGCAGTAGGTATACGGTCGGCTTGCGCCTGCATATTGCCGGAATCGACCGGCACAATTTCGGCAGCAAAATTAGGGAGTTCTGATGCGCGACCTGGACACGAAAGATCGCGAAATACTCGAAATTCTTTCCAAGGAAGCCCGCATTGCCCTGAAGGCTCTGGCAGCGAGAATCGGGCTTTCAAGAAGCGCGACCAGCGAACGGGTCATCAACCTTGAACGCAATGGCGTGATCCGGGGCTACCGCGCTGATATCGGTGAAATCGACGCCAGCGTGATTCGCGCAATCCTGCTGGTCTGCCTCAAGCGCACGCCTGCAATGGGCCTGCTCGACCTGCTTGCACAAAACTCACAGGTCCGTCGCGTGTCCTCGGTCAGCGGCCAGCTCGACCTGGTGATCGAGATCGAATCGCGAACCATCGATGACCTGAATCGGGTCAGAGATGCCGTCGCCAGTCACGATTACGTTGAAGACATCACCACCGCCGTCGTGCTGCGGCGCGATATCGATCGGCAGAGTTCCTGATTTGCCTGGGGGAGAAGACTGAGACCAACTCCCCTCCCGCCCAGACCCTTCACGGAATCCCGGGATGTAGGAGCAGCCGGTCGACGCTCGATTGCTGGCGATCGACTCAAGTGTGCCGCGTTTATCCAGTTCACACGCGTTCTCGTTAACGACCATCGCTGGCAAGCTGATCTGTGTCACAACCAAAAACTACTACCGGCAAGGTTTTCTGAGGCACGATCAGCGGTTTGTTGAGTTTGCCCAATGCGAATTCAATACAGGCAACGCAGTGTTTGCGCCCTCCCACCGCGGAAAGTTTAATCAGAGCGCTTTCTGTAGGAATTTTCTCTCTTAAAAAAAAGAAAAATTACGTAGTGCATAGGACGAAGCTGACTTAACAAACAATCTGCACTAGTTCAAATTACTTCGCATAGCGTTTGGTCTGTATAGGCGAACTCACATTCACTTTCCATCAAAACTATAAATGGAAGCACTTACGCAATGAATGGAAAACAACTATCTGACTTGCGTGAAATTTTTATAAGTTTCGAAACACAGAAACTTGATAAATGCAGAGTCGTTTATATAAATGAAGTGCTCGCCAATGGAAAAAGCCCCAACGACATTCTCAGCGAATATAGCTTTATTGTCAGGCCTGAACCGGCAGTCCCCCGCAACGAATCAGTCGTCAAAACATTTATGGCCGAGCGCTATGGGGGCGATGGCATACTCAGCAATGGAGGTGGTGGCCGATGCGGCTTCGATGGCGTTTGGCAACTAAAGGGGCTGGGCCCCAATCAATTAGTTGGCAATGAGGTCGATCCGAGACATGGAGATGGCAACCTGAGCCTGGAAACTGCCATCTATGAGTCCATCTGGTCTGAAATAATTCAGGCAGTGCTGCCCTTCGGAGCCATCCGAACGATTGCGATTCTGGACACTGGGTCCAAGTTCGATTTTGGTGGGGTGATGACGCCTCGCGGGTTACTGGTCCGTCAACCCGTCGTGCGTCCTGCCCATTTCATAAGGGCCACCTACTTCAGGCAAAAACAACTCAACACGTTGGGCGAAGATGCACAGCGAGTGAAAGCAGTCATTGGAAAACTGGTTGAGTTCCTGCCAGGCGCTAGTGCCCCAGCATCTAGCAGTCTGGTTGAACGCTTGCAGTTCGGCCTGCTTGAACTGGCAGGTCGATATGCAGAACAATTCGCCGCAGCACGGGCCAAACACATTATCCATTACAATGTGAGTGCATCGAACCTTTCACTTGATGGGGCTTGGCTGGACCTGAGCGAAACTCGCCTCTTCACTAATTTTATCAATGGTGATCGAACGGACGTTGACCGTTTCAATACAGAATACTTGCCTTCAATCCAAAGCTTACAGAGCCTGTGTTACTACTTGAGAAAATATGCTGTCATTAGTTTTGAGCAATCCTTGCACCTCTCTGAAACGACAACTGCACACTTCATACGGACATACAACACTCAGTTGAGACTGTATCGGGCCACACAGACGGGATTTCCGCTCTGGCTAGTGCGGCAGCTGGCACACACTGCCGAGTTTGCTGCCTTTTCCAGTTGCTTGGAAAAAATATTGGAGTTTGATGATTTTACAGTCAGCGCCCTCACGCTTGGAGAGGACTGGGATGGTTTTGAACGCTGGACGGCGCGCCTATATTCCACTCTGCTCTCCAACAAGACTTCACCGGCGTCGTCCATCAACTTGGCATGGCCAAACATCGGCGTAGCAAGGATCGGTCAATTGCTTTCAAGCTACAGCCAGTTTTTCGATCTCGCTGCCCAAGCTGCCAACGAACAACACATTGATTTGCATAATTTCACTTGCTGTTTGGCAATCAATGTTACCCGACTGAACCGCAGCCATCACGCATTGCACAATCTTGAGGAAAACATTGGACGCATCAGTGGCGATGTACAAACAAATAGAGCGTCGGTATATCAAAAACTGATGAGCGAGGCTGTATTAGCTGCGAGGCTTAACCTTGCTAACGAACATGCATCACGCATCCCATTTTGGTTAAGCCAGGCACTCTCCATCTGGTTTGATCCTAAATCCGGGTTATTTACACTTCTGGACACAGTTAATCGAATCCTGTCGACAACTGCACTTATTGAACTTGGTAAACAAGAGATTGAAGTCAGAAGAGCACTGTGTTTCTACCATGGAATCTGGAGCAGCCTGAATGAAAAAGAGATTTGAACTATTTACCATATGCCGAGACACTCACCTCAAAAACAAAGCAGCAGCACTGGGTTATGCAAGCATGATCATGTTCAGATGCCGGCGCTCTTCTAACTTTCACATGCGCACTCTGAATTTTTGGCTAACACCTGCTATCGACCATCAGCAAATAATATTTCTATTCGATCGAACATCAGCACCCATAGGGTTTGTAATCTGGGCACACCTGGCGCCGGATACCGAGGAACGTCTGTTGACGGATCCGAGCTTTTTGCTTCATGCCTCCGAGTGGAATGAAGGCGGACGAACATGGATTATTGATTTTTGTCTCCCCTGTGGCGGAGTCATGGAGTCTATAAAAGAAATTAAATCTATTTTTCGCGAGTCCTACATTGATAAAGTATTTTGGGTTCGCAGAGATGACGATTATTCAGTAAAAAAAATAGGACGCTATTCTCTCTAGATTACTTATATCAAAAACTCAACTTAAAAAAACTCAAGCATTGAGCATCTCCGTGAAAATGCGCGAGCGTAACCGTTCGATCCCACTAACTGTTGGAGAAATCAAAATGCGTGAAATTACGTTGGAAGAAGCCGAAATTGTTGGCGGCGCTGTCGGCCCTCCAGGTGCCGCAATAGGAGGTTTGGCGGGTGCTGCGGGATATATTGGCAGTCGCCTTGGCGGGGGCACGTTCGAAACAAAAGGATTCCTAGGCTCTGTAGGGGCGGGGGCATTGGCCGGGGCAATTTCTGGACCGGTAGGCATAGGCAGAGCTTTGATTGGTGGCTTCGGCGGCGGCGTCATAACAGGAAACGCGGACCGACTAGGTGCCTAGAATGTAAGGTATCACGCACAGCGTAACGGCTTGGCTCTAGTACAATACTTATTAGTAGGTATTGTACTATTGAAACTAAAGTTCAATACCACTTCGGACGTATTCTGGACACAGGTGATATCATGCTAATAATTATTTCTCTCGCAATGGCTTTATTCATGGGGCTCGCAGCAAAGGGTTGCGCATTACTTATGAATGCAAAATTCGGCGCCAACATTCGAAGCGAATACTTCCACCTATTCATCAATACATTTATAATTTGCATTACAATTTACTTCGCTCCAAAATTGACGATTTGTCTAGGATATCAGCTTTGACAACTAACCCCTAATACACAACAAGACAGCTAACACAGTGAATTGGGCGGCCATAGCAAGAGAAGGGAATTTACAAGACTGAACGAGATGTCGCTAACGCTTGGAAACTAGATGCTTTCTAGGTAGCCTTCAGGAGTCACTTCCCCTCAGACGCCAACTAGCCCTAGTTAAATAATTCATGACTCTACTGAACGTTGATTTAATATGCAATACCTATTAACAGGTTGCATATCAAGATAGATACTCAACTTTATTTAGGATAAAGTGTTTTGGACACATATGATATCACGTTAATAATTCTTTCGCTCGGACTTGCATTACTCCTGAGTCTCACTGCAAAGGGATGCGCATTGCTTATAAATACAAAACTCAACCGAAATATTCAAAGCGGAGATTTACACGTCTTCGTCGTACCGGTTATCATTTTTATAGTAATTTACTTAATTCCAAAATTGATGGTTTTCCTCGACATTCATCAACCATGAGAGTTTGATTCTGATGTACAACAAGATAGCAAACGAATCACCAGCACTTTGTCAATATCGTGTTTTCGAGATAACTCCATAACCCTTCATCATAGGTATGTTGTTACCCACACTAAAATAATAATAGTGAGCAGATATACTTACCAAGTCGGAATTTAAAAATGCGCCAACAGCGCTTTATCACACCACTTCTTCTGCCGATTGAATTTCACTCTATTGCAATGGTGAATACCTCTTGCTTTCGGCTTGAATCGATAGTAACAACTACAGAACCTTATAGTTGACAGATCTACCTTAGGCCTGAGCCACAGATAGCCTTCTAAAACTACCCATCAAGATGCGACCGATGCAAACATCGAATAAACCTACCGTAGTCAGAGCAGCAACCGAAATACCACCCTGCACCTGCAGTGCTGACTACGAACTCAATAACACTCAAACGTAAAAGGAGTGATTCCTGAGAGTCAAAACTATTTTTGCTTTTCCATTTCGATGACTATTACCGTCAACTCAACACGACTAGTTACATTAAGTTTTTTAAACGTTGAAGAAATAGGATCCCTGGCGATGTAATTGCTGCAGCCCAGTTGCTGGCCGATTTGCTTACTAGTCAGACCATTTATCAACAAGCGCATCACACCACGTTCTCTTTTTGCTATTTTCATTTGTTACTCCGAGCAAACTCTTACAGATCGCCCCTTGCAATTACAAGACTCAAGAATAGACACAGCGCCCCTACAGTCATTTTTAAGCTAAACAGTTACGACCGAAAAGAAAATAAAAGAAAATAAAAGAAAAATTAAAATTCATCGTGATTTTGTAACTATTTGCGAAACGATTGATTATTCAAATATAGGTTGATCAAGCCGATAGGGAGCGGCTTGTCCAGCTTAATTCCTAACAAAAATTAAGGATGAATGTGTGACACTAAAGACCCCGCTGTTTCGACTCGAAGCGCTGGCCTCACAACAAGCTAACTGGCTCGGTGAAATCGTGCTTGTCAGACCCGTTTCCTTCACGGTACTTACGTTGATAGCCACATTGTTTGCCGCCATGGTCGTGACTTTTTTTCTCTGCGGCAGCTATACCAAACGCAGCACTGTGGCAGGTCAGCTAGTGCCCATCTCCGGACAGCTGAAAATACACTCACCACAATATGGCTTGGTGCTCGAACGTTTTGTCGATGAAGGGCAGTTAGTCAAGCAAGGCGCTCGATTGTTTCGCCTATCCAGTGAGCGCTTCGCAGGAGATTTCGGGCCAGTACAGGCAGAAGTAAGCGATCAACTCGCGCAACAACGTCGATCCTTAAACGAAGAGTTGAAGAAACAAACACAACTTCAATTCGAGGAACGTCAAAGTCTGCAAAGCAAACTGCAAAGTTTGCGACAGGAACTGCTGACACTGGCACAGCAAAGGGCCAGCCAGGTAAAGCTTGTAGATCTGGCAACCAATGCGGCCGGTCGATATCAAGGACTGATGGATAAAGGTTACATATCCATGGATCAGCTTCAGCAACGCCAGGCTGAACTTTTGGGCCAACGCCAAACCCTTCAGAGGTTGACTCGCGAAGCTACAGCATTGACACAGCAGTTGGTCGAGCGTCGGCATGAATTTTCAGGACTCTCGGCACTGCACGAAAATCAGCTGGCCAGTATCCGGCGGTCATTGTCCAGCATCCAGCAGGCGTTTATCGAGAGCGAAGCCAAGCGCACGCTGATCTTGTCGGCCCCCCAAGACGGCATGGCAACTTCCATTCTTGTTGAGCCGGGACAAACCGTGGATAGCTCACAACCATTAATGAGCATAGTGCCAGCAGATTCCCGCCTGCAAGTAGAGCTTTATGCACCAAGCAAAGCCATCGGGTTCATCCATGTAGACGACCCTGTAATGGTCCGTTACCACACTTATCCGTATCAAAAATTCGGCCAACACCGCGGCAATGTGACATCTATCTCCAAAACTACCCTCTCAGCGACCGAACTGGCGAGCGTAACCGGAACTGTGCCGAGGCTGGGCCTGGACGGCGAACAGTTCTACCGCATTCGCGTTGATATCGAGGCGCAGTCAGTACTGGCCTACGGCAAGCCGAGGCCGCTACAAGCCGGCATGTTGGTTGAGGCAGACATCCTGCAGGAGACCCGCCACCTCTATGAGTGGGTACTTGAGCCGCTCTACAGCCTGACGGGCAAACTCTAGGAACGAATACATGAACTATCTAGATGCGATCACGCTAAGCATAGGCCGACGGCTGCCCCTGATTCTACAAACAGAAGCGACAGAATGCGGTCTGGCCTGTTTGGCGATGATTGCGGGCTACCATGGTCATCACACGACGCTGATGGAACTGCGTCGCCAGTTCAGCGTGTCACTCAAGGGGGTGACGCTCAAACAACTGACACAGACAGCCGATCAACTGAAGTTCGGCACTCGGGCGATGCGGGTTGAACTGGACGACCTCAGCAAGCTCACGTTGCCTTGTGTACTGCATTGGAACTTCAACCATTTCGTTGTTCTTAAGGTCGCAGACGGCCAGTGCCTTACCTTGCATGACCCGGCCCATGGTATCCGCCAGTTGAGCCTGGCCGAGGCTAGCAAGTCGTTTACCGGTGTCGCCCTTGAGGTGTGGCCTGACAGTGACTTTGAAAAGCAGGAAGCCAAGCCACAGATCAAATTGATGAGCATGCTGGGACGGGTGAGCGGTCTTTATCGCGCCCTTTCGCAGGTTCTACTACTAGCCCTGGCCCTGGAAGTGTTCTCGCTTGTCAGTCCGTTCTTGCTGCAGTGGACGCTCGACAATGTACTGGTCACTCAAGACCGTGATTTGCTGACGACGTTGATCATCGGCTTTGGGCTATTACTTTTGATGCAGCAACTGGTGAGTGCTACACGGGCTTGGGTGATGATGCACATGAGCACCCTGCTGAGCGTGCAATGGCGGGCGAACGTTTACAGTCACCTGCTCCGGCTGCCGATCCAGTACTTTGAAAAGCGCCACCTAGGCGATATCGTCTCGCGGTTCGGTGCTATCGGCGAGATACAGGGGACACTGACAGCCGCCTTCTTTTCTGCGCTTCTGGATGGTCTGATGACCATCGCGACACTCGCCCTCATGATTACCTACAGCCCGTTGCTCGCAGTCATTGCGGTAATTGCGATGACTTCGTACACATTGGTTCGCTGGGCTTGGTATCGCCCTTTGTGTCGGGCAAACGAGGAACAAATCATTCATGCTGCCCGGCAGGAAAGCCACTTTCTTGAGACCGTGCGCGGCATGCGCACAATAAAGTTGTTCCAACGCCAGAGCGAGCGACGCTCCACTTGGCTCGGATTGCTCGTAGAACAGATCAACGCAGGGTTACGAACCCAGAAGCTGCAACTGGTCTACACCCAGTTCAACGGCTTGATATTCGGACTGGAGAATCTACTGGCGCTTGGACTCGGTGCGGCCATGGTGATGAACAACCAATTCAGTGTCGGTGTGCTGATGGCGTTTATTGCTTACAAATCCCAATTCGTAAGCCGCGTGGCCAATCTGATCGATCATTTATTTGAACTGCACATGCTCCGTTTGCAGGGCGAACGCCTGGCTGACATCGTCCTGCATCCACCAGAAGACAACCGCGGCACGCAGAGTTCCGCAACTTGGCCTTCGTGCCATGTAGATATTGATTTCACAGGGGTGAAGTACCGCTATTCCGATCAGGAACCATTCGTGCTGGATGACATCAACTTGCACATTGCGCAGGGGGAGTCTGTGGCAATCACCGGTGCTTCGGGCAGCGGAAAGAGTACGCTGATCAAACTGCTGCTGGGTATTTGCAAGCCTACTCATGGCCAGATACGAATCGCCGGCAATGAACTTCACCACCTCGGAGCGGAGAACTTTCGCAGCAAGATCGGCACGGTGATGCAGGATGATTGTCTGTTTGCCGGTTCACTGGCAGACAACATCGCATTCTTCGAGCCGAGCCCTGATCTGGACTGGGCCATGGAATGTGCGCGCAAGGCATCAATTCATGCTGACATTATGTCCATGCCAATGGGCTACAACACCCTGGTTGGTGACATGGGAACGGTTCTGTCTGGCGGGCAGAAGCAGCGTGTGCTGCTAGCCAGGGTGCTCTACAAGAAACCAGACATTCTGATTCTTGACGAGGCAACCAGTCATCTGGATGTGAAATGCGAGCAGCAGGTAAATGACGCTGTTCGTGCACTTGAGGTGACGCGCATCATTGTCGCCCATCGTTCGGAGACGATCGCCTCGGCAGATCGCGTGGTGATACTGGAAGCTGGCCGGATTGTCCTGGACCAGCCAACCCCGTCCACCATGTTCCAGACCACTGGCGCTGTCACACTGTGATGAAAGCAGCTTTCATCTACTCCCTTCTGGCCAGTCTTTGCGCCTGGTTCCAATCGGCCATGGCAATGGATGTATTTGCGACCGAGCGTGATGTCTCTCGCACTGCGAACAAGGACATCAACAACTCGACCTGGTCGTGTGAAGTCGGTCCTGTACCAGCGCTGCTGACACTGGAGGAAATGATAGAGCGGGTGCTTTGTCACGATCCACAGACGCGACAGGCCTGGGCCAGCGCCAAGGCCCAGGCTGCCTTGGTCGGTGTTAAACAATCGGCATATCTCCCAAGGCTCAACGGCAGCTCTAGCGTCACCAGTGGACGTAACGACACCGCGTATGAACAACGTGGGGAGTACTCCAGGCATGGTCATCAGCGTCAACTCGATAATCGCCTGACCTTGAGTTGGGTACTGTTTGACTTCGGTCGCCGCGAATCGGCACTGCGTAATGCACGTCATCTTCTAGTTGCAGCAAACGCCAATCAGGATAGCCAGTTGCAAGAGGCTTTCGTCCTGGCAGCCCAGTTGTACTATGACACCCTCGCCGCACAACGTAGCCAGGTTGCCGCCACCCAAGTGGCAATATTGGCAGCCGAAAACCTGAAAGCTGCAAGCGCCAAGTATGAAGCGGGCGCCGCAGCGCTCTCCGACCGCCTGCAGGCGCAAACAGCCTACTCCCAGGCGAGGCTGAACGAAGTTCGCGGCAATGGCGCCTTGCGCAGCGCAAAAGGCCTGATCGCGATGCGTATGGGGTTACCTCCGCAAACACCACTGGAGTTGGCGGGGAGCCTGAGTCGACGTCCGGATACCCATTTCGTCAAAACCGTCGATGAACTGCTTGAACAGGCACGCCAGGGTCATCCCTCACTTATTGCCGCAAAGGCCAAACTGGATGCAGCAAAGGCTGCTATCGACGAAAGCAAAGCATCTGGCCGCCCTACCCTGTCGTTTATCGCTAACATCTCCGATGTACAGACAAACCAATCAATCGCGCTCAATGGCGATAGCCACCTACGTGAAAATAGCGTTGGATTGCAATTGAACATTCCCTTGTTCGAAGGTTTCGAGCGCACCTATCAGGTACGGGGAGCTCAAGCAAAATTTGAGACCAGCAAAGCAGAACTTTCGGATGTTGAACAGCGTATATCGATGGAACTATGGGTCAATTACCAAACATTAAACATCGAAACGCGCTCGTTGGAAAAAACTGCTGAATGGGTGGAGCAGTCAAGTCAGGCGCTGCAAGTTGTGCAAGGGCGTTATCGTTCAGGAGTCGGTAACATGATCGAGCTTCTGAACGCATTAACCGCCTATGCAACGGCAGAACAACAACACATTAATACGTTGAACAGTTGGCAACTATCCCGCCTCAAACTTGCAGCAAGCCTCGGACGCCTGGGCTTCTGGGCGCTCTAATCGAGCGCTACAAAACAACAAGCAACAGCACACCACAACAAGCAACATACAAATATCACATATGACCAAGGTGCTCAGATGGTTTGCAACCCTACAAAAAAAGACGATATTATCCTCAGCAAAAACTCGTTCCTAAAAAACACATATACGATGCTTTCATTGTATTGGAAAAGTGAGGAAAAAATTTTTGCCTGGAGCGTACTTATTGCCTTGCTAATTCTCTCGCTGCTTGCCGTCGTGACCGCCTTGGCCATCAACGAGTGGTACAAACATTTCTACAATGCCATTCAAGAACTTGACGCCCATAAATTTTACAGCCTAGTGGTGGTATTCCTCGCTATCATCTCGTTCTCGGTGGTGCGGTCAGTGCTGATTACCTACCTGGTGGATGTGTTTGCGCTCAAATGGCGAAAGTGGCTGACTAACCACTACCTCTCCGCCTGGATAGTCAAGTCGACCAGGCCCGACCAGATTGAACAGTGTGTCGACAACCCGGATCAACGCATCGCCGAGGACATCAACAAGTTCACTTTTGAAACCATAGACCTGGCCTGCGGCCTAATTTATACCTTGTCCAGCGTAGTATCCTTCAGTGTGGTACTGATTGGCATCTCGGGCGACGCGTCGCTCTGGGGAATTACCGTCCCTGCTTATATGTTCTGGGCTGCCATCCTTTATGCATTGCTGGGTACGTACATCAGCCAGAAAATCGGCTTTAAGTTGGTCTCCCTGAGTAACAATCAACAACGATCAGAGGCCGATCTTCGGTACTTTCTTATCCGCTTCCGCGACGGTTCCAAGATGCACTCAACCGGCACTGGTCGTAACTGCGAGAAAGAAAGTATCAGCGAAAAGCTTGATGTAAGTCTGGCCAATATGCGCCGTACGATTCGAGTAAAAATGCGACTATCGTTGTTCACCGAAAGTTACAGCCAACTCTCCCTTATCTTTAGTAGCTTGTTGGCTGTACCTCGTTTCTTTGCAGGCAGCATCATGTTCGGTGACGTCATGCAGATCAATTCGGCCTTTGGAAATCTTTGTGAAAACTTGAGTTGGTTCATCAATGCCTATCATCGCCTTGCGGATTGGAAGGCTACAACCGATCGACTGATCTCATTTGATGGTGCGCTGGCACGGTCGTCTAAAATTAATGAATGTGCTGCCGAGCATCGAACTGCCTTTACAGACTAATACAAACCTCATCCGCACACTAAAAAGCAAGGAGCTAAACTATGCACGTTCAATCCGCACTATCTGCGTTGTTCGCCAGTGCCAATTCTGTTGGTGTCGCAGGCACGTTTCAGTTCGTTTTTTCGGATCAGAAACGTTATTGGGTAAGTGTGCCAACTTCCAACCTCCCACAGCTGGGAGTGCATCCTGCGGCAGATGTGACAATTGAACTCAAGGAGTCTGTTTTTCTCACTATCGTACAAGGCCTTGCCAACATCGAAGAACTCTTCGCTCAAGGTCAATTGAAAATAACCGGAAACATCGGCCTGGCCACGCTACTCCCTTCACTTGTCAGCGACAGCCTGCATCCTGCTGCTGCCAAAATGGAGGTCGAGATGAATCGACGTTATCCAGCCCTACCACGCTTTAGTGAACAGCTTTCGGCGAGCGTGAACCTGAATGGCAGTATTGATCGTCGGCCAAAAAACCAGGTTTCAATGAACGAGTTCAACGTTCGATACCGGGCCAGAGGCATCCCGCTGGTGTTCACCCAGGCCCTTAACGATTGGCCATTGTTCAGCATGCCCAGAGATACCGCCCTTGAGCAGTTTGCCAACTTGCAGGGCATCACCCGCCACGGCGATTATGCCCACAAAGCCTTCTCATCTGAGCGTGATTTTCGGACTACCGCGATGTTGGATTTTATTGCCACCATGGACGAAGCTCCCTGCCACATTGTCGCCGGGCCGCCAGCCTACATGGGCAATAATCTGGTTCCGAAACAACTACTTCCACTCATCAGGTTCCCGGACTACTTCAAAAGGTCTTTGTACATTCAACCACGTCTCTGGCTGGGTCCGAAGGGTACATTGACCCCCCTTCATCGAGATGACTCAGACAACCTCTTTGCACAAGTCTGGGGAGAAAAGACAATGTTGCTGGCTGCGCCTCACCACCGCATTGCATTGGGTAGTTGGTCGACTTCACCTCACGGTGGTCTGGAAGGCTGCGACTTCGATCCGTCACATCCGAATTTTGAGGAGTTTCCGGCTGCAAAACAGGTGAGCTTTCTTGCAGTGCATCTGAAACCCGGCGATTTGCTCTTTTTACCTGAAGGCTGGTTCCACCAGGTAAGGTCGTTGACCTCGTCTCTCTCGATAAACTTCTGGGTAAATTCAGTGCGTGAGAAAGTCGCTGCCGATTGAGCATTGCAAGCGCTGGACACCATGAACCTTCCCAAGGTCAACGCCGCACCTGATCACGCCGGCGGAATCGTCGCCAGCATACCGATCAGGATGGTCAACAGCAGAAAACCGCCGAGAAAAATCGTCATCTTGGCCATGGGGCCTCCCACACAATGAATTGGCGGTACAGGGTGGCATGTGCTGCCGTACCGGAGATTTATTGTGGGCTGACGGCTGTATTCGTTACAGATGCAGATTGCGCTGAAAAATACGGATCAGATCCGCTTTCAGGCTGTGCTTTCAAGGGTTTCCCAGGAAGCAGTTTGCGCGCGATATCCACGAAAGGCGTGACGATCAAGCCCTGCAGCGTCAGGTAACGCTCGTGATCCTGTTCGCCGGTACCGAAATGGATGGCCTCGGGTGTGGACCGGGTGACGTACAGCGTGCCGAACATCCAGTCCCACAGTGACAGGTTGATGCCGAAGTTCTTGTTGAAGTGTCGCGGTGCATCGCTGTGATGAATCTGGTGTTGCGCCGGGCTGCTCAGTACCCGCTCCAGCACCGGCCCGAAGGAAAACCAGACATGGCTGTGACGCAGGTTGGCCGCCAGGGCATTGAAGATGAATACGATGTAGGTCACGCCAAACAAGGTATAGCGGCTGATCTCCCCGCCACAGACGTACCAGAAGACACCGGCAAACGCGCCGACGCAGATGATGTCCGTGAGCTTTTCGACCACTTCTTCCAGAAAGTGCACGCGGCTGGCCGTCGCCGGCACCAGCACGGGCGCCGAATGATGGACTTTGTGGAAGGCCCACAGGTACCGCGAATGGAAAGCGCGATGGCCCCAGTAATGGCTGAAATCCTTGACCAGAAATACGCCCAGCCCATAGAGCAGGGTCAACGCCAGGTGCTCCTCCACTTGCGTACGCGCGCCCCATAGTTGGGTGAAGAACGCGATGTAGTCCGCTGAACGCAAGACGTACGGATCCACCAGACCGACGATGGGCAGCACCAGGGCAACCTTGAGGATGGCGAGTACGAAGTAGTAGCGGTAGTCCAGCAGTGCCGAGCGATGCAGGTACACCCGGCGGCCGCCGATGAACTGCCCGAATGAGCGAGCGTCGGTCAGGCCCCGGGATTCTCGGTAGCGGAACAGGCAGTAGGCGACGCCGTAAGACATGCAGAGAAAGGCTAGACCGAGTCTGCCGTTGAAGTCGAAAATGCCCAGGAACTGCCGGGTGACCGGTTCGATCACCCATTGGGATAAATAAAGATGGATTGTGGCAAGAACATCCATACCAGGCTGCCCAACGTAAATGGAAGGGCAATTGTAAATGAGAATGAGTCTTTAGTGTGTTGATTTATGACCGGCTGTCAGCCGCCCAGCGCAATGATCGCAAGGATCAGCACACCCCCCGTAGCGGCCATGATCACCCCACCCTGCCATTGCGTGGCGCCAGCGTATCTGGCGAGCATCCAGCCGGCGATGAACAGCACCACGAGCCCGATCAGGTTGGACAGGCGAATGGCGAGTGCCGTCTGATCCAGCAGTATGAACGGCACCACCAGCGGAAACGTCGAGCCCACGACCAACAGGAAAACCCCGAGGGCGCCCCTGAAGTCGTTCCAGCCCAGGCCCGCCCTGATCGGCAAGGAGGGCTGCTCGAGCAGCCGCCGGCGCAACAACTCCAGGCCCTCGCTGCCGGCCGCCGTCGCGAACTGCAACGGCAATACCTGCGCAACGAGCGCCTGGCCGGCCACGGCGTCCGCGCCATTGCGCAAGGCCATGTACAGCTTGATCCTGCGCGTGCGCTCGACCAGTGCGCGCAACAGGTACATGACCGCATCGGCCAGTCCCCAGGCGAGATTGCAGCCGAGCGCGGCAATCATCATCGTGCGTTCGGCTGCCTGGTCCGCCGTGGCCACGCTGATGGTGCCGGTGAACGTCATGGCCATCAGCAGGCCGAAGATCACCTCGGTAATGCGCTCGACAGGGTCCAGTACAGGCGCCCTTTCGAATTGACCATTGTCTGGCATGAACTCACCTCGTCGGAGTGTGCTTGCACGATATCGGTCGACGCGTCGGCCAGGCACCGGTTGCTCCGGCTGGATAGCCGCATCCCCGTCAAGTGTAGATTGAACGGCTACACTCATGCGCACACGTTATCTGCTTCAAGAGGAGTGGTTCATGCTTGATTACTTCGCCCTGGGCCTGCTGGTCTTTGTCGGGCTTGTGCTGTTTTACGGGATCATCCTGCTCCACGACATCCCCTATGAAATTGCTGTCCACCGCAACCACCCTCACCAGGATGCAATCCACGCCACCGGCTGGGTCAGCCTCTTCACCCTGCACGCGCTGTGGCCGTTCCTGTGGATCTGGGCCATGGCCTATCGAGAGGACCGGGGCTGGGGTTTCAGTGACGGACATTCACCCAAAAGTCATGTGGTTCACCTCGAACAACAGGTCGCCGAGCTGCAAGGCCGGATCGAGCGCCTGGAGGCAGCGACGGGCACGACCCAGAACCGGGTGCCAACGGACAATCTCGGCGAGGGCATTTGAGCCATGGATCTCTTACTCATTCTGACGTATGCCGCTCTGTGCGTAGCCATCTTCAAGATCTTCCGCATCCCCCTGAACAAATGGACAGTACCCACGGCGGTGCTGGGCGGAGTCGTGATTATCGGCGCGCTGATTTTCACGATGAACTACAACCACCCCTACTCCGAGGTGGCGCGTTCCTATTTCGTGTCGGTTCCGGTGATTCCCGTGGTCAGCGGCCAGGTGATCGATGTACCGGTGAAAACCAACCAGCCCCTGGAAAAAGGTGATGTGCTGTTTCGCATCGACCCGGCGCCGTTCGAATACCGACTGAAATCCCTCAAGGCGCAACTGATTGCCGCCCAGGCCGATCGCGCGCGGATCACCGAGCTGATCAAGCGTAATTTCAGTACCCAACGGGAACTGGACATGGTGGTCGCGCGCAGCGATGACCTGAAGGCACAACTGGACAGCGCGCAGTACGAACTCGACAACACCACGGTCCGTGCGCCGAGCAAAGGCTTCGTCACCCATGTTTCGCTGCGTCCGGGCATGATGGCGACCAAGTTGCCGCTGCGCCCTTCGATGGTCTTCATTCCCGCGGAAGGGCATTACTTCTCCGCGTGGATGCGCCAGAACAGCCTGTTGCGCCTGACCGAGGGCGATGAGGCCGAGGTCGCTTTCGACGGCATTCCGGGCAAGGTGTTCGAAGGCAAGGTCAAGACCGTCGTTTCGGTGATCGCCGAAGGCCAGATCCAACCGTCGGGCACCCTGACCGGCTTCACCGGTTCACCACCGGCCGGCCGGGTTCCGGTGATCATTGAGATCACCGACCCCGACTATGCCCAGTACGCCGGCCAGATGCCGGGCGGTGCCTACGGCCAGGCGGCGTTGTACAGCCAGCATTTCCAACACATCGCGATGATGCGCAAAATCCTTCTGCGCATGGCCGCCTGGATGAACTACATCTTCCCGTTCCACTAACCCGGCAGCATCGGCCACTGGCTCAATCCCTGGATTGGGTCAGTGGCCGGTTCAGCAAACCGGACTGATTTCGCAGGCTAAGGATCGGAGGAAGAAGGCCAGACAGTGGGTCGCACCATTGGGGTGCTGGAAGAATCGACAGGAAGGAGCGAGGCTGCGAGGGTCGGCGCTAAATAATCCAATACAGCAGCAGGCGAGAAGCAATCCAGTGAGACGCCTGGACCACCCCCCATGCCAGCAGGGCACACATCAACAGGTAGCCCGCAAGGAACCTGAACATCGCGTCCCTTTCCATGCAACCCTCCCGGCTTTACAGCCATACAAGGCGTTCAATGCCAGCGCGTAACCATTACGACGTCCGTCTCGCCCGTATAGGCTTCGATTGCCAGAATGGCTTCCAGTTCCACAGCCGTACAATTCGGGAAAAATGACCTGCCCCTGTCCGCAGGCAGGCCACTGCGACGCTCACGTCACTTCAGATACCACCCCCAGGGTTCACCGTTGTAGCGGGTGATCTGCTTGGTTTCCAGGTAGCTGTTGTAGCCCCACTCACCCAGTTCGCGACCAATGCCGCTTTGCTTGTAGCCGCCCCAGGGTGCCTCGACGAAGGTCGGTTGCGAGCAATTGACCCACACGATGCCTGCGCGAAAACCGCGAGCGACCCGTTCGCAACGCGGGATATCCCGGGACATGACGGCCGCCGCCAACCCGAACGGCGAGTCATTGGCCAGGCGGATCGCTTCGTCTTCCGTGTCGAACGCCCGCAGGCACACCACCGGGCCGAAAATCTCCTCGCGCCACACGGCGCTGTCCTGCGGGACATCGGCGAAAATCGCCGGCGTCAGGTAATACCCCTTTTCCAGATGGCCCGGCCGCACACCACCCGACACCAGCCGCGCGCCCTCTTGCTGACCGGCTGCAATCGCCGCCAGCACCTTGTCCAGTTGCCCCTGGCTGACCAGTGGTCCGAGCTTCACCCCTTCCTCGAAGCCCTGGCCAATCTGAATCTGCTCGGTGGCGGCAATCAGGCGCTCCAGCAACGCCGGGTACAACCCGCGCTCCACCAGCACCCGCGAAGTGGCTGAACAGACCTGGCCCTGGTTCCAGAAGATCCCGAACAGAATCCACTCCACCGCCGCCTCAATATCACTGTCGGCGAAGATCACGAAAGGCGATTTGCCGCCCAGTTCCAGGCTGATGTTTTTGATCTCGCTGGCAGCGGCCTGCATGATCTTGCGTCCGGTCGGCACGCTGCCGGTGAAGGCGATCTTGTCGACCTGCGGGTGTTCGGCCAACGGCGCTCCCGCTTCGCGTCCCCAGCCTGTGACCACATTCAGCACCCCGGCCGGCAACCCGGCCTGGTCGGCGATGCCGGCCAGTTCGAGGGCGGTCAGCGGCGTCAGTTCGGAAGGTTTGAGCACCAGGGTGCAGCCCGCCGCGAGTGCCGGGGCGACTTTCCACGCGGCCATCAGCATCGGGAAATTCCACGGGATGATCGCCGCGACCACGCCCACCGGTTCCTTGATCACCGACGAGGTGAAGCGCGCATCCGGCAAATCGATCGATTGCTCATTGGTTTGGTCCGACTGCTCGGCAAGTCCGGCATAGAAATCGAAGCACCCGGCGGTATCGGCAATGTCCCACAAGGCTTCCGGCAGCGGCTTACCGTTATCGCGCACTTCGATGGCCGCCAGTTCGTCCTGGCGAGCGCGGATGCCCTCGGCGATGTTCCTCAGCACTTGCGCCCGTCGTGCCCCGGACCAACGTGGCCAGTCACCCTCGTCAAACGCCCTGCGCGCCGCCGCCACGGCCAGATCGATGTCCTCGGCGGTCGCCGAGGCAACCCGCGCCAGAACCGACTCGTCACTCGGATCGAGGGTTTCAAAAACACCGCGCTGGACGGGTAAGACCCACTCGCCGCCGATGTACAACCGTTGATAGTCACCCATGGGACACTCCTTGATCCTGCGCTGCCGACGTTGCTGGTACAGCTGTTCGGCGAACTGCAATTGCTCGCGATCATTGACCCCGAGCACATCCACTTCATCCACTTCCACGGCCGTCACCGTATGCCCCGCTTCGTTGGCCACCGCCACCGCGTCGGTGAGGTAGTACTCACCCTGGGCGTTGCGGTTGCCGATACGCTCCAGCAACCACAGGCAGGTGTCGGCACGCAGGCCCATGACGCCGCCGTTGCAGAAGTTGATGTCCAGCTCCTGCGGGCTGGCGTCTTTGGCTTCGCGGATGGCCCGCAGACGACCGTCCTTCACCAGCAATCGCCCATAGGGTCCCGGTTGCCGGGTATGGAAACCCGCCACCGCCACCGCTGCGCCGTCTATCAGCGCCCGGCGCAAACGGTTCAGGGTCTGCGGGGTGATCAACGGCGAATCGCCAAACAGCACCAACACACAACCCTGCTCGTGAGCCTGCAGTGCAGGCCGGGCCGCCAGCAACGCATGGGCCGTGCCCAGTTGTTCGTGCTGGGTAAACACCTGCGCCGTCGGTGCCACCTGTTGCAGGTACTCGGCCACCTGCCCGCCGCCGGCGCCCACCACCACCGCCCGTTGCTCGATGCCCGCCGTCGCCACCGCCGCCAGCACATGGCCGAGCAGCGGCCGGTTGCCCACCGGGTGCAAGACCTTGGGCAGCGGCGAACGCATGCGCGTGCCCTGCCCGGCCGCGAGAATCACCGCCAGGGTCGGCCATCCCATGTTGTCGCTCATCACGATCCTCCTGTGTGCATCACGGCTTCAGGCCGGATCGCGATAGAACACGTCGTCGGCGTAGGGATACCACCAGTCCTGGATTTTCGGCTGGTGGTCGATGATGACCATTTTCGAGCGGCGGAACGCTTCCAGCCCCTGACGCCCGAGCTCGCGCCCAAGGCCGGACATCTTCCAGCCACCGAACGGCAGCGCATCGTTGTCGATCAGCGGATTGTTGACCCAGACCATCCCCGCCTCCAGACGCTCGGCGGCTTCCATGGCTTCGGCCAGGTCCGTGGAAAACAGCGAGGCGCCAAGGCCGAACGGCGAATCGTTGGCCAAGCGCACCGCCTCGTCGAAATCGCTGACCCGGCAGATCGCCGCCACCGGGCCGAAGCACTCTTCCTGCAGAATCGCCATATCACCGGTCACGCCGGTGAGGATGGTCGGCTCATAGAACCAGCCGACGCTGTGCCCGGGTGGAATCCGCCCGCCGCACACCACTGTCGCGCCCTTGGCCACGGCGTCATCGACCAGGCGCATGACCTTGTTGCGTGCCGCCTCGCTGACCATCGGCCCGATCTCCGAGCGTTCCAGGCCATGACCGATACGCAGGGCGCGGGTGCGCTCGGCGAACTTCGCGACAAACTCGTCATGGATTTCATCGACGACGTAGAAGCGTTCGGCCGAGGTGCAGATCTGCCCGCTCAAGTGGAACGCCGCCGTCACCGCCCCCGCCGCCGCCACGTCCAGTGGCGCATACCTGGAGATGATCAGCGGATCGCTGCCACCGGCCTCGATCACGCAAGGTTTCATCCGTTCGGCGCAGGCCACGGCCACCGCCTTGCCTGCGGCCACGCTGCCGGTGAAGGCCACCGCGTGGGTCTGATCCGACTGCACCAGCAATTGCGCGGTGACTGCATCGCCCGGCACGCAAGACACCAGCCCCGGCAGCAACGCGGTGAAATGCTCCATGAACTTGAGGGTGCACAGGGTCGTGGCTTCCGCCGGCTTGATGATGCAGGCATTGCCCGCCGCCAGCGACGCGGCGACCGTCCAGCACATCAGCAGGATAGGAAAGTTGAACGGCATGATGTGCACGCTGACGCCGTACGGCTCGTAACGCACATGCTGGAAGGAGCCGATCTGCGTGGTGCCGGCGACCTTGCCGGCATCGTCCCGGGCCATCTCCGCGTAGTAGCGAAAGATCGGCGCGCAGTTGGCCAGTTCGCCCATGGCTTCGGGAAACGGCTTGCCCATCTCCAGGGTCATCAGGCGGGCGACTTCACGGTTGCAGGCCACATTCTGTTCGATGGCGTTGGCCAGCTGATGCAAGCGCGCGGCGCGACTTTTCGCATCGATCAGGCGCCATTGGCGTTGCGCGGCGGTGGCGGCATCGGTGGCGGTCTGCACATCGGCTTCGCCACACACGCCGACTTGCCCGACCGGTTGCAGGGTTGCCGGGTCGAGCACTTCGCGCACACGGCCGTCGGTCAGCGGCAGGAATTCAGAATTGATGAAACGCAATGCGGTGTCAATGTTGAACGTGGCCATGGGATGATCCTTGAACCAATCGATAAGGGGTTTCGCGCAACGTCGCCAGGGTCGCGGCGGGCAGCTCTTCACGCCAGTCGGGCACGTGCCGGTCGAGCCATTGGCGCAGGGGCGCAAAGGCCTCGGCGTCCAGGGCGCGGACAAACAAACCGAGGGTGCGCGGCAAATGCGCCAGGTAACCGTGCTTGCCGTCACGGCCGGCCAGGCGCACGAAAATCCCCAGCACCTTGGCGTGACGCTGGGCGGCCAGGCACCGGTAATCTTCAAGAAAACCCGGCGCATCCAGCTCCGGGCGCTGCAACAGGTAATGGCTGATCAGTGCCTCGCGCAGTGCCTCGGGCACATCGCGCCGGGCGTCTTCGAGCAGCGACATCAGGTCATAGGCCGCCGCCCCGACCAGGGCGTCCTGGAAATCCAGCAAGCCGCAGGCGGCGACACCTTCACGGCCTTGCAACAGCATCAGGTTGTCGACGTGAAAGTCGCGCAGCACCAGGGCTTCACGGCGTTTTGCGACATCGCGACAAGTGTCGGCGAACAACGCCAGATACTCATCGCGCAGGTCTTGCGCCGCGTCCTTGCCGATCAGCAGCGGCACGTACCAGTCGATAAACAATGCGTACTCGTGCGCCAGTCGCTGCCCGTCGTAAGGCGCCAGTTCCGTGGCTGGCGCAGCGCGATGCAAGGCCACCAGCGTATCGACCGCCAGGTGATACAGCTGCGACTCCGAATGCCCGGCCAGCAGCAGCCGGGTGTAGGTGTCGCGACCGAAATCCTCAATCAACGCCAGCCCCGCCGCTTCGTCCACTTCCAGCAAGGCCGGCGCGGACAGGCCCAGCCCCTGCAACTGCCGGGCGATGCGCACGAACGGGCCGATCGGCTCACTGTCGGGGGGCGAATCCATCAGCAACAGGCCGGCGCCCTCCAGGCGGAAATAACGCCGGGTCGAAGCATCCGCCGGCAAAGCGACCAACAAGGTCCCGGCGTGACCGGCGCGGGCCAGAAAGGCGGCGCGCAGATCTTCACGGGTTGGCAATGACGCCAGTGCATCTGTCATGGCAGTCACCGGATCATGTAGACCTTTTTGATGGTCTCGTGGACGGTGCACACACCCTTCCAGTCCTTGCCGAAGAAGGCGGCGGTGTCCGGCCTGATCTCGATCACCTCGCCGGACTCGTGGACGTACGTGCAGCGGCCTTCGAGAAAGTGGCAGAACTCGTCGCTGGTCACATGGCAGAACCACTTGCCCGGGGTGCAGATCCAGATACCGCATTCGGACTGGCCTTCGGGGCCTTTGTGCAGCACCACGCCGGAAACACGGGATTCGCCTTCGAGCATGGTCGGGATCACGCCCCAATCCTTGACGTCGGTGATGCTCAGCGGGTCGTACAGAAACGGGGTCTTCATCTGTTGCTCTCCAAAAAAATCGGTTCATGACGGTTCATCACATACCCTGTGGCGAGGGAGCTTGCTCCCTCGCCACAGGTTCACATTCAATTTCAAGTCCAGCGTCAGGCCAGCATGTACACGTTGCGCAGGGTTTCGCGGACGTGGCATTCACCCGTCCAGCCGGCGGGGAACAACACCAGGGTGTTGGGACGGACCTCTATCACTTCGCCGTTGTCGTTACGGTAAGTGGCGTGCCCCGCGATGAAATGGCACAGCTCATCCCGGGGAATCGACAACCGCCAGCGCCCGGGGGTGCACACCCACAATCCGCTTTCCGGGCTGTTGTCCGGGCCCTTGAACAGCAAGCGGCCGCTGGAATGCGAGACGCCTTCGACGGCGTCGCTCTGCACGCCCCAGTCCACCAGGTCGGTGCGGCTGCTGACGGCTTCGAGGTACGGCGTGATACCCGCCGTGGTGGATGAATCAGGCATCGTTGAGCACCTTGTCGAGAATTGCAGCCGCGTCTTGCGGCCCCTTGCGCGATTGCATCTGCACGCTGGTGCGCTGCAGGCGTTGGCGCATCGCCTCGTCGTTGAGGCACGCGTGGAGTTTTTCCGCGAGCTGTTCTTCGCTCCATTCGTAGCGGTCGAGCTTGAAGCCGTGGCCGCTTTCTTCGGCGCGCATGGCGTTGTCGTGGCCGTCCCAGACGTAGGACATGACGATCGCCGGTTTGCCGAAGAACAGGCACTCGGTAAAGCTGTTGTTGCCGCCGTGGTGGATCACCGCGTCGACCTGGGCGATCACCGACGGCTGCGGGAACCAGTTGGAAATCTGCACGTTGTCCGGCAGGTCCGGGTACTCGTCGAGGTGCTCGCCGACGTTGAACAGCGCCCGGTAAGGCAGCTTGCCCACCGCCTCGATCAGGCGCTTGAGCAGCTCGACATCGCCGGAACCGAGGCTGCCGAAACTGGCGTACAGCAGCGGCTTGTCGTTGTGGGCGCGAAACTGCGGAATCTCGTAGGGCGTGTCGTGGCGCACGCAACCCTGCAGGTAATGGAAGCGCTCGGCCGGCAATGGGTGGCGCCGGTCGAACTTCACCGCATCCGGGTACAGCAGCAGGTTCATGAACGGCGAGGCTTCAAAGAAGGTACCCAGCGGATACGGCTGCTCGCCATGGGCCTGGAGGAACTGGTTGAAGTCGTCGTGGATCGGCCCGACCACTTCTTCGAAACGCTGGCGGAATAACGCGTGGCCAGCCTTGTCGTCGATGCTCATGCCCGACAGGTGCGGCGGGATATCCGGGTCTTCGATCTCGTTTTCCGAGCAGGAAATGATCCGCACCCAGGGCTTGCCGTATTGCTTGATCGCCGGGAACAGGATCACGTTGTCGACGCAGATCAGGTCGGGCTTGACCTTGTCCAGCACCGCCGGCAGGTCCTTTTGCGCCCACTTGGCGGTTTCGACGATGGCGGCCCAGCATTCCTTGACGTAGTTGTCGATCTGGTCGAGCGGCGACTTGCGGAAGTTCGGGATGTGGCCGTTGATGAAATCCACCCAGTAGCGGGCCATCTCTTCGGCCGGCATCGGTGCCGACATGTTGACCATGTGCTCTTCAAAACCATAACCGGCGTAGACACCGCTCATGCCCGGGTCGGTGAGGAACACCGCTTTGTGCCCCAGGGCTTCACAGGCCTGGGCGATACCCACTGAGTTCAGGGCCGGGCCGTAGGCGGCTTCGGGGAAGAATGCGATCACTTTCTGTTTCATCGAGTGCTGCTCCTGCCTGGTCTTTTTATTGTTCAGCGCGTCAATACGCGGGCATGCCGGGCCTGCCAGCCCAGCCGGATGGTGGTGTCGATTGCAAAATGGGCGAATTCAAACTGTGAGGACGGTACGCGCACGATCAGCGGTTTGTCGCTGAGGGGGGTCTGCACGTGCAGGTTGGTGTCGAGGCCGTGGTAGGCGATTTCGACGATCTTGCCGCTGACCTGATTGGCGCAATCGCCGCCCTGCTCCGTCAGCACTTGCAGGCGTTCGGGGCGCACCACCACGGCGACGGATTGGCCGCTCACCGAAGGCGCATCGGTTTCGACGCTCAACTCGTGGCCGTTGACCCGCACCGAGTGCGGGCCCGAGCGCACGCCTTCGAGCAGATTGCTGACGCCGATGAAGTTGGCGACAAAACGGCTGTTGGGGTTTTCGTAGAGCTCGGTCGGGCTGCCGCACTGGCAGACCTTGCCGCCATCGAGCACCGCCATGCGGTCGGACATCACCAGGGCTTCTTCCTGGTCGTGGGTGACGATGATGAAGGTGATGCCGCTCTCGTGCTGCAGGCGCTTGAGTTCCAGCTGCATCTTTTCCCGCAGCTTTTTGTCGAGGGCGCCCAAGGGCTCGTCGAGCAACAACACCCGCGGACGCTTGACCAGCGCCCGGGCCAATGCCACCCGCTGACGCTGGCCGCCGGAAAGCTGATCGGGCTTGCGCTCGGCCAGCTCACCCAGTTGCGCGGTGTTCAGCACTTCATCGACCCGGCGGCGGATTTCGGATTCCGGCAGGCGCTCCATTTCCAGGCCGTAGGCGATGTTCTTGCGCACGGTCATGTTGGGGAACAGCGCGTAGGACTGGAACATCAGGTTCAGCGGGCGCTTGTTGGCCGGCAGCGGCGAGATGTCGTTGCCGTCCAGGTAGATGCAACCACCGCTGGGGGTCTCGAAACCGGCGAGCATGCGCAGCAGCGTGGTCTTGCCGCAGCCCGACGGACCGAGCAGCGCGAAGAACTCGTTCTCGCGGATGCTCAGCGACACCTCGTTGACCGCCAGGCCGTTGCCATAGGACTTGCTGACCTTATCCAGGATCAGTACCGCGGAAGAATTATTCATGGGTGCGAGGAGCCTTGTTGAGACGCTGCGAAGCCAGCAGCGCGGTGATGCTGACCAGCATCACCAGCGTCGCCAGAGCATTGATTTCCGGGGTGACGCCAAAGCGGATCATGGCGTAGATCTGCATGGGCAACGTGGTCGAGGCCTGGCCGGAGCCGGAGTTGAAAAAGGCGATGATGAATTCGTCCACCGACAGGGTGAACGAGAGCAACCCACCGGCCAGCACACCGGGGAAAATCACCGGCAGCAGTACCCGACGCAAGGTGGTGAACCAGCTCGCGCCCAGGTCGATCGAGGCTTCGAGGATCGAATAGTCAAAGTGCTTGAGCCGCGTGCGCACCACCGCGCAGACGAAGGCAATGTTGAACACCGCGTGGCTGATGATGATCGAGTGCAGCCCCAGGCCGACCTTGAGCAGGTTGAAGAAACTCAACAGCGCAATCGCCAGCACGATGTCGGGAATGATCATCGGCGCCATCAGCAAGGTGTCGACCACCTGGCCTTTGTCGTTGCCCTTGCGGCGCAACTCGATACCCAGCGCCAGGAACGTGCCGAGCACGCAGGCAATCAAGGTCGCCGACAAGGCAACGATCAGGGTGTTGAGCGCCGCTGACAGAATCGCCGTGTTGTGCGCCAGTGCCGCGTACCATTTCAGCGATACACCGCCCCAGGCGGTAGGCAATCCGGACTTGTTGAACGACAGCAGGATCAGCACCAGGATCGGTATATATAAGAAGGCGTACACCAGCCCCAGGTGCGAACCCAGCACGGTGGCGCTGACAGAACGAGACTGACTCATGAGCGCGCCCCTTCTGCACGACGGGCCACCAGGGCCTGGATGAACAACAGGATCAACATGATCGCGATCAGGAAGAAGCTCAGCGCCGCACCGAACGGCCAGTCCCGCGCCGTGAGGAATTGCGAATAAATCAGGTTGCCGACCATCTGCACCTGCTTGCCGCCCAGCAGGTCGGCAGTGATGAAGTTGCCGATGCTCAGCACGAACACAAACACCGCGCCCGCCGCGATACCCGGCACGCTCAGCGGCAGGATGATCCGGCGAAAGGTCATCCAGCCCGAGGCGCCGAGGTCTTTCGAGGCGTCCCACAATTCGTTGTTGATCCGCGACAGCGACGAGAAAATTGCCAGGATCACAAAGGGGATGTAGTTGTAGACCAGCCCCAGCACCACGGACGATTCGGTGTACAGCAGGCTGATGGGTTCGCCGCTGTAGCCGAGCATTTGCAGCAGGCGATTGATCAGGCCTTCGCGGTTGAGCAGGACGATCCAGGCGTAGGTGCGGATCAGGTAATTGCTCCAGAACGGCAGCATCACCAGAAACAGATACACCGCCTGACGCCGCCGTGGCGCACGGGCAATCGCATAGGCCGCCGGGTAGCCGATCAACACCGCGAACACTGTGGCCAGCCCGGCGATCTTCGCCGATTTGAGCAGGATGCCCAGGTACAGCGGATCGAACGCGCGCTGGTAGTTTTCCCAGGTGAACAACCAGTCGATGCCGCCATAGGCGCCACGTTCAACGAAGCTGTAGACCAGCACCAACAGGCACGGAATCACCAGGAACATCAGCAGCCAGCCGAAGCCGGGCGCAAGAAGCCAGGCCGACAGGCGCCTGTCAGCATGCAAAGCACTCATTAACCCTATCCTCCCGCCTCAGGACAGAGGCGGCTTGCGAGTGTGGCGAGGCATGCCGGGCATGCCTCGGATCGACGTGGCGTTAGTTCTGCGCCGCCATGATTTCGGTGACGGCGCGGGTGTAGGCCTTTTGCGTGGTGCCACCCAGATCGCGCAATTGCTCCATTTTCAGCAGCTCGGCGGGGGCGATGGTCAGGTTGGGGTATTGCTTGAGCAAGTCAGCGGACAACCCGGCCATGGCCGCCTGGTTGGGAACTTTGTAGAGGATGTTTTCAGCGACCCAGGCGTGGTTTTCCCTGGCCAGCATGAAGTTGATGAACTTGAAGGCTTCGTCCTGGTGCTTCGAGCTTTTCAACACGACCATGGTGTCCACCCACAGGTCGGAACCTTCCTTGGGCACCACGAACTTGATCGCCGCGTTGGCCTGGGTGCCGTAGTTGCACCAGCCGTCCCAGGCGTGGGCCATCAGCGATTCGCCGGAGGCCAGCTTGGAGTAGAAGGTGGTGTCGTCGAAGGAGAGAATGCGTTTCTTGGTGGCGATCAGTTGATCGCGAACCGCGGCGATTTGCGCGGGGTCGCTGTCGTTGACCGACCAGCCCTTGGCGAGGAAACCGGCGCCGAGCATCCAGCGGTCGGTGGCGAGCATCGTCACTTTGCCCTTGAGCGCATCGCTCGGATTGAGCAGCTCGTTCCAGCTCTGTGGCGCCGGCGTCACCTTGTCGGAGCGGTAGCAGATGCCGGTAGTGCCCCAGGTGTAAGGCACGGAGAACCGGTTGCCCTGGTCATACTCCAGGTGCGTGGCTTCGGGGTAGAGGTTTTTCAGGTTGGGGACCTTGACCGGATCGATGTCCGCCAGCAGCCCCTGTTTGTGCAGGACTTCGGCGAAAGGCGAGGAGACGAACACCACGTCGTACCCTTCACCACCGGAGGCCATCAGCTTGCCCATGATTTCTTCGTTGGTGGCGTGCAGCGCCTTGTCGACGTCCACACCGCTGGCAGCCTTGAACTTCTCCAGCGCATCCGGGGCCATGTAGCCGTCCCAGATGGAAATCACCATATCTTTCGCACTTGCAGCCTGTGAAGCGATCGCCAGGGAAACGGCCAATCCCACGCACAGAAGATCATTCAGCTTGCTCATAAATACTCACCCGACGATTGTTTATTGTTGTGTTCGAAGGCAGTACGGCAAAACGAGAAACGATTGCTGGTGTTTTTTTTTAGAAATTAGGACCAGCATCAAAAGATGTCAACGCTTTTTTTACGGCCTGACGCTTCGCCGGCGCATGACATAAGATGAGCACCTGAGTCCGACAGCGGATCACAACGAGAAAACACGCTTGAGCACGACAGCCGAAAAAAAACCGCGCACCAATCACCTGGAACTGGCCCGGCGCATCCTCGAGCACACCCAGGAAAGCGGCCTGGTGGCCGGCGACCCGGTGGCCGAACAGGCCCTGGCCCGGACCTTCCAGGTCTCGCGCACGCTGATTCGCGGCGCGCTGAAAGTGCTGCTCGAAGAAAACCTGCTGAGCCATGAAGCGGGCAAGGGTTACACCCTGCTGGCACCCCCGGCCGGCCAGACCTTCAACGCCGCCCTGCCCCAGGCCGAAGAAGAAGAACTGGCCGCCTCGGTGCTACGTGACCGCATGGCCGGGCGCCTGGGCGACAGCATCAGCATCAGCGAACTGATGCGCCGCTACGACATCGGCCGGCCGGCGGCGCAAAAGGCCCTGCAGCAATTGAGCGAAAACCAGGCCATCGAGCGCGGCCCCGGTCAGTCCTGGCTGTTTCGCCCGTCACTGAACAGCCTGGCCGCCCTCGAAGAAAGCCTGAAATACCGCCTGATTCTCGAACCTGAAGCGTTGCTCAGTCCCAGCTTCAACGCCGACCCGCAACGCCTGGCGCTGTTGCGCAGCGCCACCCAAAGCCTGCTCGCCCGCCCCGTGGAAGATTTCGATATCCAACAGTTTCGCGAACTGGACATCAGCTTCCACGAACTGCTGGCCCAGAGCTGCGGCAACCGCTTCATCAGCGACGCCCTGCTCCAGCATCAGGGCCTGCGGCGCCTGCCGAACCTGCTGCCCTCGGTGAGCGTGCACCGCCTGCAAGAGGCCCTGCGCGAACACCTGCAGATCATCGCGCAGATCGAACGCGGGCAGATGGAGATCGCCGCCGACCTGCTGCGCCTGCACCTGCGCCTGAGCGCCGCGCAACGCCCGCAAACCGCCAACCGTGGCATCCCGCAAAGTCATCTGTTCGGGCGTCGCTAACCGGCTTGCAAAAAACATGATGATTTTTTTTTGAAAATAAGACAGCATCAAAAACACCTTCAGGAGCGGCGGGTCTGACCCGCCATGGACAGTCCCTCGCCATGCAAAAACAAAAACTGATCGCCCTGTTTCCCGAAGCCAGTTTCGGCGCGGCCTTGAACTGCATTGGTATCGCTCAGTCACTGCGTGAACTGGGCGCCAGGCCGGTGTTCATCTGCCATGAACATTTCCAGGGGCTGTTCGCCGAATACGGTTTCGACGAATACCCGATTCCGCAAGCGAGCCCGTTGTCGGCGGCGGAACACCAGCACTACTGGGAGCGCTTCATCGAGCGCAGCATTCCCTACTTCGACCAGACCCCGCTGGCACAGATCGACAGCTACGTGGCGCCGGCCTGGGAAGCCATCATCGACACCGCGATCGAAGCGGAAAAACCCTTGCAGCAGTTGCTCGGCCGCCTCAAGCCCGACGTGATCGTGCTCGACAACGTGGTGATGTTCCCGGCCATCGCCAACGCCGGTTGCCCCTGGGTGCGAGTGGTGTCCTGCGCCGAAACCGAACTGCCCGATGCCAACGTTCCACCGTACCTGTCCGGGTGCCTGGCCAGCGACCCCCAGGCCTGCGAACGCTACACCGAGCAGTACCTGAAGGCTGTCGCACCGGCCCATGAACGCTTTTCGCAATTTCTCCTCGGCAACGGCACCGCGCCGTGCCCAGCGGGGCAGTTCCTCACTGACTCGCCATGGCTGAACCTGCTGCTGTCACCGACGCCAGTGCGCTATGCGCGCCAGCAAGCGCTGGACCCGCAGCGCTACGTGTACCTCGACGGTTGCGTACGCCGCGAAGCGCCGTACATCGTCCCGGACTTTCCACGGCACAACGACGCGCCGCTGATCTACCTCAGCTTCGGTAGCCTTGGCGCCGCCGACACCGGAATGATGAAGCGCCTGATCAGCACTATCGAAACCTTGCCGTACCGCTTCCTGGTCAACGTCGGCGCCTACCGCGACATGTACACCACCGTGCCGGACAACGTGTACCTCGACAGCTGGTTTGCCCAGCCGGCGGTGCTCAAGGAATGTCAGTTGTTCATCCACCACGGCGGCAACAACAGCTTCTGCGAGGCGCTGTATTTCGGCTTGCCGTCGCTGATCATTCCCTATTGCTGGGACGGCCACGACAACGCCGCCCGCGCCGAGGAAGTCGGCGTCGGCCGCTACCTGCCGCGCTTTGCCGATCCCCTGGCCGCCCTGCCCGCCGCCCTCGAACAGCTGCTGGCCGACCAAGCGATGAAACAACGCCTCAAATCGTTCAGCGAGCGCATGCAAGCGACCCGAGGCACCGACATTGCCGCCCGCGCGATTCTTGCGCTGCCAGACCTCTAGCCAAAACAACAAAAACCGTCGGGCAACCGAACGCAATCGTCGCTGCCCGACACACCGCCGGAGTTTCAGCATGAATGTCCCATCGCGTCTCGATGCGCTTGACCGTGCCCTGCCTCACCCCTTTTGGCAGGACACCGTTACCCCACCGCCCGCCGCGCCCGCCGTCAGCGGGTCCATGCAGTTCGATCTGGTGGTGGTCGGTGGTGGCTTTACCGGTTTGTGGACGGCCTTGCTGGCTCGCCAGCGCCAGCCCGGTTTGAGCATCGCGATCATCGAGGCACGACGCTGTGGCGGTGAGGCCAGTGGGCGCAATGGTGGTTTCTGCGCGCCGAGCATTTCCCATGGCGTCTCCAACGCCCTCAAGCGCTGGCCGAATGAAGCAGAGCAACTGATCCGCCTCGGCCGGCAGAACCTCGACGAACTGGCCGCCGACCTGCAACGCTTCGGCATGCACGTAGAGTTCGAACGCCAGGGCAAACTCAACGTCGCCAGCCAGCCGTGGCAGGTCGACGGGCTGCGCTCGATGCAGCGCAACTATGCGCGGTTCAACATCGACTGCCAGTGGCTGGAAGGCAGCGATCTGGCACAGAAACTTGATTCACCGGCGTATGCGGCCGGCCTGTTCGAGCCCAATTACGCCCTGCTCAACCCGGCGAAAATGGCCGCTGAATTGCGCCGCATTTGCCTTGAGCAAGGCATTCAACTGTTCGAAAACAGCCCGGTCCTGCAACTGAGCGCGGACAAAGACAACCTGCGCCTGCGTACAGAAAGCGGCGAAGTGACCGCCGGAAAAATCGCCCTCGCCACCAACATCGCCCCGCCACTGCTCGGTCATCTGGCATCGAGCGTGATCCCGGTCTACGACTACTCGCTGGTCACTGAGCCGCTGAACGATGCACAACTGGCCGCCATCGGCTGGACCGGCCGCTACGGCATCGCCGACGCCGGCAATCAGTTCCACTACCTGCGCAAGACCGCCGACAACCGCATTCTCTGGGCCGGCTTTGATGCCATCTACCATTTCGGCGGGCGCCGCGACGAAGCCCTGACCCAGCGCCCGCAAAGCTTCCAGCGCCTGGCCGAACAATTCCAACAGACCTTCCCGGCCCTGGGCGATATGCGTTTCAGCCATGCCTGGGGCGGCATCATCGACACCTCCGCACGCACCACGATGTTCACCGGATGCGAGCACCAGGGCCGCGTCGCCTATGCCTTGGGCTTCACCGGGCAAGGGGTGTCCGCCAGCCGCTTCGCCGCGCTGAACATGCTCGACCTGCTGGCCGGCGAGCGCACCGAACGTACCGAACTGCTGATGACGTCCAAGGCGCCGTTCCGCTTTCCGCCCGAACCCTTGCGTTATGTCGGCGTGAAACTGGCCCAGCGCTCACTGGCGCGCGAAGACCGCGACGGTCACCGCGACCTGCTGCTCAAGACCTTCGATGCCTTTGGCATCGGTTTCGATTCCTGATCCGGAGACCACCATGTCCACAGCCCTGCCCCGGCACGTCATCGACTTCGCCAGCGACCTTGCTCCTCGTGAAACTGAAATCAACGACCCGGCCGTGGTTGACGCGCCTTACCGCAGCAAGAGTTGGCGGCACTTTGTGCAGCCCGGAAAAAACGCCGTGGCCGGCATCTGGGAGGCGGGACCGCACCGCGAGCGCTGTCAGTGCGATTACGACGAGTTGTGTCACATCCTTGAAGGCAGCGTGCGCCTGACCGATGCCGAGGGCGTCGCGCGCACGTTCGGCCCCGGTGATTCCTTCGTGGTCGCCAGCGGATTCAACGGCACCTGGGAAAACCTCACGACGGTGCGCAAGGTCTACTTCATCCTCGGCTAACGGCGGATGGAATGAGCAACAAACAACCTGTGCTGGGGGTTCGTCCTTTAAGTGGTTACTGCCGCACCTGATTGCGCCCGTTGCGCTTGGCCTGGTACAGCGCATCGTCGGCGCGGGTCAGCAGGCTTTCCGGTGTGTCGCCAGTTTGCGCATGGGCCACGCCAAACGATGCGGTGATGGTGTCCAGCACCGTGTCGGTGCCTCGGGCCTTGACCCGCAGCGACTGGATTTTCTGGCGCAGGCGCTCGGCAAAAGCGCCCGCGGCCGCCATATCCGGGCAATCCTTTAGCACCACGCAGAACTCCTCGCCGCCATAACGCGCCGCGAACGCTTCTTCGGGCAGCGAATCGCGCAACACCCGGGCGACATGCTGCAGCACGCGGTCACCCAAGGGATGGCCGTACTGGTCGTTGAACTGCTTGAAGTGATCGATATCCAGCATCACCAGCGCCACACCTGTCGCCACGTTGCCCATGGCCTGTTCAAGCTGGCGGTTGAAAGTGGAGCGGTTGAGCAATTCGGTCAGGCCATCGAGGGTCGCCGCCAGTTGGGCGCGTTCGAGTTTGTCCCGCAGGCTTTTGATTTCATGCTGCGCCGACTGCAACTGGGCGAGGAAATGCTCCTGCTGCCCCTGCATCAGCCGAGTGCTTTGTTGCAGCTGGATCAGGATGCTCGGCAAGCGCTCGTCGGCGGGTTCTTCGAGCATCTGCAGGTATTGGCCAAGGCTGGCCTGGAAGTTCTGGTTGCCTTGCACGCTGCGCGACACATCGCGCTCCATGTCGTCGACCAGGTTGATCGCATCCTGCTGCCCGGAGCGGGCATCCGCCAGTTCATCGCGGATGATGTACTCGCGAAACAGCTTGGTGGCGGACTCCGGCGGAAAATAGTCAAAGTCGTTGACCACCCGGTCCAGTTGCCGGTTGAGCTCCGGCTCCTGGCCCTTGCTGTAGGTGTACCAGAGCGCGTAATGCACCGGGTTGGGCGGAATGTTGTGACGAACCATCAGCGGCACTGCCTGCTTGAGCAATGCCGCGGCCTCGCGGGAGTCTTCCGGATACAGCGCTAGAACAGTCGCTCGCGTGTCTGATTGGCTCATGGTTTCACTGTGATTGTTATCATTGGCGTTTGGCAAACTCGCTGAGCATAGCGATACGCCCGGCAAACGACCATCCCGATTTACACAATCATTTCAACCCGGCACACCCGAAGTATTGCACCCGGCTTTTTTGTGGGAGCGGGCTTGCTCGCGAAGGCGGCGGCACATCCAACAACGATGTGACTGAAATACCGCTTTCGCGAGCAAGCCCGCTCCCACAGGGGTTATGCGGTGTCTGTGTTACCGCGCAGCCCAGGCATTGAAGCGCTGTTCAAGCTCTTCGCCATGGTCGACCCAGAACTCCGCGTCCACGGCCCGCGCACCGGCCAGGTTGGCCTCGGCGGTCGGCAGTTGCTCCTGCACGGCCTTGGGCAGCAATGGCAGGGTCTGGCGATGCACCGGCCCGTAGGGGATGGTTTCGGAGAAGACTTTTTGCGTCTGCGGCTGGCTGGCAAATGCAATGAAATTTTCCGCCAATGCCTTGTTCGGCGTGCCTTTGACCACCGCCCAGTATTCCGGGTCGTACAGGCTCTGCGGCCAGACGATGCTCAGCTTCATGCCTTCCTTCTGCGCCGAGGCGATCCGGCCGTTGTAGGCGGCGCTCATCACCACGTCCCCGGCCACCAGCCATTGCGCTGGCTGGGCGCCCGCCTCCCACCACTGGATGTTCGGCTTGATCTGGTCGAGCTTGGCAAAGGCCCGCGTCACGCCTTGCGGGGTGTTCAAGACCTTGTACACATCGTCCGCCTTGACCCCGTCGGCCAGCAAAGCGATTTCCAGGGTGTACTTGGCGCTCTTGCGCAGGCCGCGCTTGCCCGGGAAGTCGGCGACGTTCCAGAAGTCTGCCCAGGACTGCGGCGCCTTGGCCTGCTTGCTCTGGTCGTAGGCCATGACCATCGACCAGACGTAAGTGGCCACCCCGCACTCGGTCAGCGCACCGGGCACAAAGTTCGCCGAGTCACCGAAGCGTCCTTGATCGAGCTTCTCGAACAGGCCCTCCTCGCAGCCGCGCAGCAGCTCGGGGCTTTCGACTTCTACCACGTCCCAACTGGTGTGACCGGCGGAGACCATGGCCTTGATCTTCGACAGCTCGCCGTTGTACTCACCGGCGATGATGTTGCCCGCGCCACTGGCGTTGAAGGGCTGGAAATAGGCCTTATCCTGGGCCTGTTTGGTAGCACCGCCGAAGGAAATCACGGTGAGGTCCTGGGGGGCCGCCCACACACTGGCACTGAGCAACGCCAGGGCAAACGGAACACTGCAACGCAAGGATCTGGACATGGATCGCTTCCTCGGGGCTTGTCGGCCCGTTGTAGTTATGGGTGTTCGGATTCACTCAAGTAAGCCGCCAGGCGATCCATCAAGCGGTCACAGGCCGCCATCTGGACAACGCTGACAAATTCATCGGGCTTGTGCCCCTGGTCCATGCTGCCGGGACCGCAGACCACCGAAGGGATGCCGGCCTGATCGAACAGCCCGCCTTCGGTGCCAAAGGCCACGGTGCTGAACTCGTCGCTGCCGCACAGTTGGGCAATCAGCCGGGCCGCCGCGCTGTCGACGGGTGTCGCAAGGCCGGGGTAGGCGGAAATTTTTTCAAAGCGGATAGCGGTATCGGTGTCCACGGCCTGCATGGCCGGCAGCAGCATCTGCTCGGCGTAGTCCTGCAGTTCGTCGACGACCACTTGCGGGGCAAAGTCCGGCAAGGCGCGGATCTCGAAATCGAAACGGCAGTCCGCTGGCACGATGTTCAGCGCCGTACCGCCCTGGATCACCCCGACCTGCACGGTCGAGAACGCCGGATCGAAGCGCTTGTCGTGCAAAGTTGGCCGGGCCAGGGTGGCGCCGATGTCGCCCAGCCGACCGATCAGGCGCGCGGCCTGCTCGATGGCATTGACCCCGTAAGGCGCGTAGGCCGAATGGCAAGCGGCACCGCGTACGTGGCAACGCATCGCCAGCTTGCCTTTGTGGCCGAGCACCGGCTTGAGTTCGGTCGGCTCGCCAATCAGGCACAAGGCCGGAGCCGGGATGCGCTGGGGCAGCACTTCCAGCAAACCGCGCACACCAAGGCAGCCGACCTCTTCGTCATAGGAAAACGCCAAATGCACCGGGCGCTTCAAAGGACTGGAGAGAAACATCGGCACCGCCGCCAGCACCGAAGCCAGATAGCCCTTCATGTCCGCGGTGCCACGGCCGTAAAGCTTGCCATTCGCCTCGCTCAGGCTGAATGGCTCGAACGTCCAGGCCTGGCCGTCCACCGGCACCACGTCGGTGTGCCCGGACAGCACGATGCCGCCGGCCACACGCGGGCCGACCGTGGCTAACAGATTGGCCTTGGTTCGCTCGGCGTTGTAGATCAGTTCGCAATCCACGCCCAGTTCGTGCAGATAGTCACGCACGAACTCGATCAGCTCCAGGTTCGAATCGCGGCTGACCGTGGCGAACCCGATCAATCGCGCGAGCATGGCGCGGCTGCGCAACTCACTCATCGCCGGGCACTCCATAGGCGGGGGCCAGGGTCGGATTGAGGGCACGGGTCAGATAATCCTGAAGTTGCGGCTCGTAGGCCGCCCACAGTTTGCCCAGCTCGCCGATCGGGTTTTCATCCGCCCAATCCACCCGCAGGTCGACCATCGGCCAGGTCAGGTCACCCACCACCGACAGCGCCGCCGAGTGCACCGCGCCGGCTTCGCCACCGGCATCCTGCCCGGCCTGCAACGCGTTCATCAGCCGGGTGGCGAGGCAGCCTTCGCTGTTTTCGAACGCCGCGACCATGGCCTCGATCACCCCACTGTTGGCCAGCAGGTTACCGGCCGCCACGCATTGGTCACCGGCCACCGCATTATTGATGCCCAGGGCATGGTTGCCGCTGAACACCGCCGTGCGCCCATGGGCATCGACCACCGCCACCTGCCGATACTGGCTGTAGCCGTTGCGGGTCAACGAGTGGTCCAGCGCCTGGGGCGGCGCCGAGCCGCCTGCCAGTTCATCGAGGATCTGCGGACCGAGGGCCGGCAGCGTGATGTTCTGGCTCGACACCGCACCGACACCGGCACGCAGCCACGGGCAGCGCGCGCCGACGGCAATGCTCGAAGAGCTGATGGCAATGCCCAGCTGGCCGGTCTCGGCGCAGCGACCCACGATGGAAAAAGTCATGGCGAATTCCTTATTCAGGGATGACAGCGATCACGTCGATTTCCATCAGCCACTGCGGCTGGCCGAGGGCACTGACCACCAGGCCAGTGGAAATCGGGAACACGCCCTTGAGCCACTTGCCGACCTCCTGGTACACCGGCTCGCGGTAGCGCGGGTCGATCAGGTAGGTGGTGGTCTTGACGATGTGGCTCAGGTCGCTGCCCGCCTCTTCGAGCAGTTGCTTGACGTTGCGCATGGCCTGTTCGGCCTGGGCACGCGGATCACCGAGGCCTACCAATTGACCGTTGAAATCGGTGCCGACCTGACCACGCACATACACGGTGTTGCCGGCACGCACGGCCTGGCACAAATCGTTGTCCAGCGTCTGGTTCGGGTAGGTGTCTTTGGTGTTGAACATGCGGATGCGGGTATGAGTAGGCATTAACGAACTCCCATGAGGCTGGCTTTCTGAAGAGGTGCACGGGCGGCTTCGGCTTGACGCTGGGTCGCATCCCGGTAGTTGAGATAGGTGTGCTGTTTAACGATGTGATCGGCGATGTGCTTGGCGTCGTGCCAGACGCCCCAGATAAACGCGGAGCCGCGACGGGACTGCCAAGGCAACCCGACGAAATACACCCCGGGCTCGGCCGACACGCCGCGCTGGTGCAGGGGTTTGCCGTTTTCCTTGAAGGCATCGACCTTCAGCCAGCTGTAGTCGGTGGAGTAGCCGGTGGCCCAGATGATGGTGGTGACGCCGGCCTTGAGCAGGTCCAGCTCCAGGATTGGATTCGTCACGCAATCCGGGTCCGCCAGCATGGCCCGGGCTTCGGGTTCCAGCGGCAGGTCCAGGCCGTTGCGTTCGATGTAGGCGTCGGCCTTGTCGAGCAGCGCCAGGTAGTTTTCATCGCCACGCTGGATGTTGTCGGCGAGGTTATTCTCGAAACTCACCACAGCGCCGTTGAACGCCTGGGTCAGGCCGACCAGGGTCATGCCCTGGTGAGCCAGGCGGCGGAAGTCCACGGTGTGGCCGCCACGGGCACCGCTCACGGCGATGGTCACGTGCTCTTTACCGGGCTGCATGGCTTCGGCATCCCACTCGCCCAACACCCCCAGCCACCAGCAGAAATCACGGTTGCGATAGGCACGGGGCGGACGATCGTGGGCGCCTACCGACAGGTAGACCTGCTTGCCGGAACGTTGCAGTTCATCGGCGATCTGCACCCCCGAGGAACCGGCGCCCACCACCAGCACCGCGCCTTCGGCCAGTTGCTGCGGGTTGTAGTACTGGGCGGAGTGAATCTGGGTGATGCCGGCGATTTCGGGGGCAATCGGCGGGATTGCCGGACGCTGGAACGGACCGGTGGCGACCACCACATGCCGGGCCTCGATCACGCCATCAGAGGTTTCAACGGTGAAACCGGGACGGTCGATGTTACGTTCGACTTTCTTCACATCCACGCCGGTGCGGATCGGCGCGTTGAACTTCTTGGCATAGGCTTCGAAGTACGCAGCCACTTGCTCTTTACCGGCGAAGGCATCCGGGTCCAGACCGTCGAATTCCAGCCCCGGGAAACGGTCGTGCCAGGCAGGGCCGTTGGCTACCAGCGAATCCCAGCGACCGGTGCGCCAGGCTTCGGCGATACGATTGCGCTCCACTACGAGGTGAGGCACGCCGAGCTTGCTCAGGTGTTCGCTCATGGCCACACCGGCCTGGCCGGCGCCAACAACAAGCGTATCAATTGCGGTTTTATCAACTGTCATGGCTGTGCACTTCTGAAAGGTGGTTTGATTCAGGTCGGTCATGGCTGCCGCCTCGATTCTGATCACTGTTGTTCTTCTGCTTCGGCTATCGGTGTCAGGGTGTTGGCCGCATTCTGTTCGGAGCCGGGAAATAGCGAAATTATGTTTTTTGTGGTCGCTGGCGAGGAAAAAGCGTCGAGGTGACCGACTGGCCGTGCAAGGTTGCGGTCGACCCGATCCCGGCCTATGGTCCAAGCGATGCATTGCCCGCGACCGGCGCGAAGACCCGGCGCGGATTGCTGTCCATCCAGTGCGGATTTACGCAAGGAGTGATGACATGCCCGACAATTCCCGTCCTGCCGTGCTCGAACTGATCGGCAATACACCTCTGGTGCGCGTCAGCCGTTTCGATACCGGCCCCTGCACCCTGTTTCTCAAACTCGAATCCCAGAACCCCGGCGGCTCGATCAAGGACCGCATCGGTCTGGCCATGATCGATACCGCCGAACGCGATGGTCGCCTCAGGCCCGGCGGCACCATCGTCGAAGCCACCGCCGGCAACACTGGCCTGGGCCTGGCCCTGGTCGGTCGCGCCAAGGGCTACCGCGTGGTGCTGGTGGTGCCGGACAAGATGTCCACCGAGAAGGTCTTGCACCTCAAGGCCATGGGCGCCGAGGTGCACATCACCCGCTCCGACGTCGGCAAGGGCCATCCCGAGTACTACCAGGACGTCGCTGCGCGGCTGGCGGCGGAAATTCCCGATGCGTTCTTCGCCGACCAGTTCAACAACCCGGCCAACCCGCTGGCCCACGAATGCAGCACCGCGCCGGAGATCTGGGCGCAAACCCAGCATGATGTGGACGCCATCGTCGTCGGCGTCGGTTCGGCCGGCACCCTCACCGGCCTGACCCGCTTCTTCAAACGGGTGCAGCCGGACCTGGAAATGGTCCTGGCCGACCCGGTGGGTTCGGTGATGGCTGAATACAGCCGCGGCGGCACCCTCCCCACCCCCGGTTCCTGGGCGGTGGAAGGCATTGGCGAAGACTTCATTCCGTCGATTGCCGATCTGTCGAGCGTGCGCCACGCCTATTCGATCAGCGACGAAGAAAGCTTCGACCATGCCCGCCAACTGCTGCGTGCCGAAGGTATTCTCGGTGGCTCGTCGACCGGCACCTTGCTGGCGGCGGCGTTGCGTTACTGCCGCGAACAGACCCAGCCGAAACGGGTGGTGAGCTTCGTCTGCGACACCGGGACGCGTTACCTGTCGAAGGTCTACAACGACCAGTGGATGAACGATCAGGGCCTGCTGCAACGCAAGCACTACGGCGACCTGCGCGACCTGATCGCGCGGCGCTTCGAGGATGGCCGGGTGATCAGCGTCGGCCCGGATGACACGCTACTGACGGCTTTTCAACGCATGCGCCTGGCGGATGTCTCGCAGCTACCAGTGCTGGTGAACGGCAAACAACTGGTCGGCGTGATCGACGAATCCGACATCCTGCTGGGCGTGCACGAAGACGTTGCGCACTTTCGCAAGGCCGTCTCCAGCGCCATGACCGACAAACTGCAAACCCTGTCCCCCGATGCCACCCTGGCCGAGCTGGAAGCCGAGCTGGGCCGTGGGCTGGTGGCGATCATCCAGGATGCCTCGGGCTTCCACGGCCTGATTACCCGAACCGACATGCTCAACCATTTGCGGAGATCCCTGCCATGAGTCAACAGGACAAAAACGCCCCGCCACAGGGCTTCGCCACCCGGGTGATCCACGCCGGGCAAGCGCCAGACCCATCCACCGGGGCGTTGATGCCGCCGATCTACGCCAACTCCACCTACCTGCAACAGAGCCCCGGGGTGCACAAGGGCCTGGACTACGGGCGTTCGCACAACCCGACGCGCTGGGCGCTGGAGCGCTGCGTGGCCGACCTTGAAGGCGGCACCCGGGGCTTTGCCTTCGCCTCGGGGCTGGCGACCATTTCCACGGTGCTCGAACTGCTCGACGCCGGCTCGCACATCGTCTCGGGCAACGACCTGTACGGCGGCACCTTCCGCCTGTTCGACAAGGTACGCCAGCGCAGCGCCGGGCACCGCTTCAGCTTCGTCGACCTGACCGACCTGGCGGCGTTCGAGGCCTCCCTGCAAGACGACACTCGCATGGTCATGGTCGAGACACCGAGCAATCCGCTGTTGCGCCTCACGGACCTGGCCGCCATCGCCCGCACCTGCCGCGCCCGCGGCATCATCTGCGTGGCCGACAACACCTTCGCCAGCCCGTGGATCCAGCGCCCGCTGGAACTGGGTTTCGACATCGTGCTGCACTCGACCACCAAGTACCTCAACGGTCACTCCGACGTGATCGGCGGCATCGCCGTGGTCGGGCAGAACGCCGAACTGGCCGAACGCCTGGGCTTCCTGCAAAACGCCGTCGGCGCCATCGCCGGCCCCTTCGATGCCTTCCTCACCCTGCGCGGCGTGAAGACCCTGGCTCTGCGCATGGAACGGCATTGCAGCAACGCACTGGACCTGGCGCAGTGGCTGGAGCGCCAACCGCAAGTCTCACGGGTCTACTACCCCGGCCTGCCGTCGCACCCGCAGCACGAACTGGCCCAACGGCAAATGCGCGGTTTCGGCGGGATGATCTCCCTCGACCTCAACAGCGACCTGGCCGGCGCCAAACGCTTCCTTGAAAGCGTGCAGATCTTCGCCCTGGCCGAAAGCCTGGGCGGCGTGGAAAGCCTGATCGAACACCCGGCGATCATGACCCACGCCACCATCCCGCCCGATACCCGCGCAGAACTGGGGATCGGCGACGGGTTGGTGCGGTTGTCGGTGGGGGTCGAGGATGTGGAGGATTTGCGGGCGGATCTGGCACAGGCGTTGGCGCGGATGTAACGCTTGCGAGAGGACCAAAGTCAAAAGATCGCAGCCTGCGGCAGCTCCTACAGAAGGTGTGCATCCCAATGTAGGAGCTGCCGCAGGCTGCGATCTTTCAAGGCTTCATCTATACGAGCCATTGCACCCATCTTCTCCATGCGCTGGAAGACCATGCTGGTCAAGTACGCAGTAGTCCCTATAATCGCGGCGTTTTCGTCTACCCTCACGAAGCGTCGTGCAGCAATCAGCTTGTGCGGGGCGCATCGACATTTTTCCGCTATTGAACCGGAGAACTTCCATGCTCAAACGTACCCTGGCATTGGCCGTCGGCCTGACCCTGTCCTTTTCCACCCTGCTGGCACAGGCCGCCGACACCCTCAAGGTCAGCGCCATCCCCGACGAAGCCCCCACCGAATTGCAGCGCAAGTTCAAGCCCCTGGGCGAGTACCTGGAGAAGCAACTGGGCATGAAGGTCGAGTTCGTACCGGTGTCCGACTACCCGGCGGTGGTCGAGGCCCTGGCCACAGACCGTATCGACATGGCCTGGCTGGGCGGCTTCACCTTCGTGCAGGCGCGGCTGAAAACCGGCAATGCCATTCCATTGGTACAGCGTGAGCAGGACGCCCAGTTCACCAGCAAATTCATCACCGCCGACCCGGCCGTCAAGTCGCTGGCCGACCTCAAGGGCAAGTCGTTCGCCTTCGGTTCGGTCTCGTCGACGTCGGGCAGTTTGATGCCGCGCTATTTCATGCTGCAGGACGGCATCAAGCCTGAAACTTACTTCAGCCGTGTCGGTTACTCCGGCGCCCACGACGCCACCGTCGCCTGGGTTCAGGCTGGCAAAGTGGACGCCGGCGTGCTCAATGCCAGCGTCTGGGAAAAACTGGTCAAGGCCGGCAAGGTCGACACCGACAAGGTCAAGGTCTTCGCCACCACGCCGGCCTACTTCGACTACAACTGGACCGTGCGCGGCACCCTCGACCCGGCCCTCGCCGAGAAGATCAAGGTGGCCTTCCTCGCGCTCGACCCGGCAAAACCTGAAGACAAGGCCATTCTGGACCTGCAAGCCGCCAGCCGTTTCATCGAGACCAAGCCTGAGAACTACAAGGGCATCGAGGAAGCCGCGCGCGCTGCCGACCTGCTGAAATGACCTTGCACCTGAACCGGGTCAGCCTGACTCACGGCAACGGCGTACGTGCGCTGCATGAGGTCGACCTGCACATCGCTGCCGGTGAGCAGGTCGCGATCATCGGTCCGTCCGGCGCTGGCAAGTCGAGCCTGCTCAACGTGCTGGCCACCGCCCTGCGCCCGGACAACGGCGCGGTCGAGGTACTCGGCGAGCACGCCTGGCAGCTTGGCGCCCATCGGCGTCAGCAGCTGCGGGCGCGCATCGGCCTGGTGCACCAGGCGCCCCCCCTGCCACCGCGGCAACGGGTGGTCACGGCGGTGCTGGCCGGAAAGCTGGGCCAGTGGGGCTTTGCCAAAAGCCTGCTGAGCCTGCTGCATCCGGTGGATGTTCCCGGAGCGCGGGCGGCACTGGCCAAACTGGACCTGGGAGACAAGCTGTTCGCCCAGTGCCAGCAATTGTCCGGCGGCCAACTGCAGCGCGTGGGCATTGCCCGGGTGCTGTACCAGGCGCCCGAAGTGCTGCTGGCCGATGAGCCGGTGTCGGCGATGGACCCGGTACTGGCCGGGCACACCCTGTCGATCCTCTGCCGCCACGCCCGGGAACACAAGGTGACCCTGGTCGCCAGCCTGCATGCGGTGGACCTGGCCCTGGCGCACTTTTCACGCATCATCGGTTTGCGCGAAGGCCAGGTCCTGTTCGACCTTCCCGCCAGCGACGTCGACCACGATTTGCTCGACAAGCTCTACGCCAACGAACAATTGCTATCGCCGCCCGTTCCGGTGGCGCCCTTGAGCCTGCAGATTCCCCGATGCTGACGCGCGATACACGAGACCCGGCCACCCTGCCCCGCCTGCTGCTCAGTCTGTTGGCGCTTGCCCTGCTGTGGCCCGGTATTCATTTCAGCGAACTGGATCTGGGTGTGCTGCTCCAGGCTGACAGCCAGAGTGAGATGGGCCGGTTTGTCTCAGCCTTCTGGCCACCGGCCCATGGCGAAGAGTTCCTCCAGCTACTGTGGCAAGCCACGCTGCAAACCCTGGCCATCGCCACCGCCGGCATGGCCCTGGCCTTGATGGTGGCCGTGCCCGCCAGCTTGTTGGCCAGCCGGGCGCTGTCGTTGTCCGCCGCCTCTCGCAGCGGTCGCCCGAGCGCCTTGGGCCGACTGTTGCGCTGGCCGGTGCGCGGGCTGCTGATCTTCCTGCGCAGCGTGCCGGAAATCGTCTGGGCCCTGCTGTTCGTGCGCGCCGTCGGCCTTGGCCCGACGGCCGGGGTGCTGGCGATTGCCATCACCTACAGCGGCATGCTGGGCAAGGTCTACGCGGAAATCTTCGAGTCCGTCGACCAGCGTCCCGCCCACTCGCTGCTGCAAGCCGGCAGCGGCCGGTTGGCGGCGTTCTGCTACGGCATCCTGCCCAATGTCGCGGCGGAGTTGCTGTCGTACACCGTATATCGCTGGGAGTGCGCGATCCGCGCCTCGGTGGTGATGGGCTTCGTCGGTGCCGGCGGGCTGGGCCAGCAGATCGACCTGTCGTTGCGCATGTTCGCCGGCGGTGAAGTGGCGAGCATGTTGCTGACCTTTTTCGTCCTGGTGCTGTTCGCCGACCAAATCAGCCGCCTGTTGCGCTGGAGGTTCGCATGAATCGCCTGATCAACCTGCTGCTGATCCTGTGCATTAGCGCAGCGGTCATCGCTTCATTCCGCTATCTGGGCATCGACCTCGGCGAACTGACGGGCAGCGGCAACCTGAAGCAGATGGGCGCCTACGTGCTGCGTTTTCTCAGCCCCGACCTGAGCGCCGGCCATCTGCAAGCCATCGGCCGTGGCGCCGTGGAAACCATGGCCATGTCGGCCCTCGGCACCCTGCTCGCGGCGGTATTCGGCCTGGTGCTGGCACTGCCGGCGGCCGGGCGTTTCGGCTGGCCGTTGCAGAGTGCGTCGCGCCTGGTGCTGAACGCCCTGCGCGCCATTCCCGAACTGGTGTGGGCCGCGCTGATGGTGCTCGCCGCCGGACTCGGCCCCAACGCCGGGACCCTGGCACTGGCCATGCACACCACCGGAGTGCTCGGTCGACTCTTCGCCGAAGCACTGGAAAACACCCCGCCGCAACCGGCTGAAGCCATTCGCTTGCAGGGCGGTAATGTGGTCTGGGCCTTTTGCTACGGCACCCTGCCCAACCTGTTTCCGCAGCTGTTGGCGTACATTTTGTACCGCTGGGAGAACAACATTCGGATGGCCAGCGTGCTGGGTTTTGTGGGTGCTGGGGGGTTGGGGCAGATGCTTTATGTGAGCCTTAGTCTGTTTCAGGAGGCTCAGGCCAGTACGGTGATTTTGGCGATGTTGGTGTTGGTGTTTGCTGTTGATGGGTTGAGTAGTTGGAGTCGGCAGCGGTGGGTTAAGGCTTGATGGGTTTGATCATCTGATTGCATTCGAGCTTGGCAAGCATTTGTATGGAGTTGACTGTCGCGTTTTATTGACCGCCAGAAAACGACACAAAGCTGACAATCAATCTGTCCCCCGGACATCCCGCCCAAGAGAGCAAGCAACTGTTGCATCGGCGAAAACTAAGCTCACGAGTGAGCTGCCGATCTGAGCCATTCCACAGGGGCCTGACAAACCTCCCCACGAGGGGGAGTACATTCCGAAACCGGCAATACGTAGAAAACTCATCCCTGCACAGGAAAGTGACGGACATGGAAAACGCTCAACAGTTATTGCATAAAGCCGGGGAACGGGTTCACCTGGATACGGCGCGACAGATTGCCAGCGGAGAAGGCTTCAATCTATTCAGGATTACCAAGATAGAGCGCTCGGAGGTGAACACCCACTCAGCCATGATCGCTGAGCTGCTTGATCCCAAAGGGACTCACGGACAGGGAACCCGCTTCCTCCAACTCATGCTGTCCAATATGGGTGTACAGCACAGCGGTTCATTATCCGAGGTGAGCGTGCGGAAGGAACAGTCCTTCCCCTATGGCAAGGGCCGAGTGGATATAGCCATTCACCTGCGAGATCTCCTGATTCTGATTGAGAACAAAATCGACGCTCGGGACGGGGTCGAACAATTGAAGAATTACGCGGAGATAGGTGAAGCATCTGGCAAGAGATGGCAACTCTGGTATTTGACCAAGACCGGCAGGGATGCCTCAGTGGACAGCCACTGCGGAAAGGCTTACCAGCCCATCTCCTACAGTGAGCACGTTCTGGATTGGCTGGATCAGTGCGTGACCCATTCAGCCGATACGCCGGCACTGCAGCAGGCACTAATTCAGTACCGGAACCTAGTACGAAAAATTACAGGAAAGTCCATGGACCACTCAACGCGGGAAGCACTAATTGCTCTGCTTTCCACAAGTAAAGACTTCAAAGCTGCTGATGCCATTTCCGAGGCGCTGCCTTTCGCCAAAGGCGCCATGTTGTTTCGTTTTTTTCAGAACATCCAAGCGGGGTTGAACGATAGAAAGATCTCGCGGGTTCCCCCTCCTGACGGATTTGCAGGCTTCGAAGCCACACTGGAAAACTGCAACAAATGGTTCATGCCAAAAGGGCAGAAGCTCAGGAACGTCGGCATGTTTTTCGATATCGGACGCAAAGATCTGCTATTCCGTATCGAAGTGGCAACCGAAGCACTTCATTTTGGGGTTGTACCCATGAAGGATGGCGATATAAGCCCGATCGAACGTCACGGGGACTACCTTCAGCGCTTACCGGAAAATCTCCATCATCGTAACTGGAAAGCCTTCCAGTGGTTCTCCTGCCTCCACAAGGACTATGTAGCTCAGGACATGGACTGTCTCAGCGACCAGAGTCAGCTCCTCGACGAGGTCCGGCAGACCTTGGTGCAACTCCAACCTAGCCGAGAGCACGACCATGTATTGGAGTGCGATGAGGAGAGCCGAACTCCTGCGTAGTTGCATTCTTCCAGCAGCAGTCGGTGCATGACACTAGACAGAGCACTTCGAGGTGGCTAGGCAAAATCGCCTAGGTTTGAGCATCTTTCCGAGGGTGGCCGCTATGGGTCGATTATTGCCTGTCGCGAAAGACGGAAAGTGACCCCAAAGCTGCCGTTCGTGGAGGGCAGCTAACGACCGATTCTGTTGAAAACAGTCGACCATGGTTTCCGCAGCAGAAAAGTATGCGTCCGAGATCGAAATCCTTACTTTCGGCAGAGGCTTCCGACTCAGATTTCACGTCGCAGTGTGTAAAAAAGGCGTTTTAACCAGGCAATGACCAGGCTGTTTGGGCGAACCGACTTTTTCAACAGAATCGGCCAAAAGCGGACGTTCGACTTGGTCCGCTTTTGATCCATGGCGACCGTTCTGACAGACAGTGATCTATAAAAAAGCATTACGTTGATGCGACTCGTATCGATTCAGCGATATACAAGCCGACTCATCAAGGGTAGCTACCGATTTCAGTATCCTCAAAAATCGTCCGTGGTCGTGAAGCCCTTGCGCCACCAAAGGCAATTAGCCACTATTATTGATGTGTCAAGCATTTAGACCTTGGCACACCTTTTGTCTAGGGGACACGTGCATAGTCAGTATTCGAGATTTCTGAGCAGTGTTTGCAAATCAACACCTCTCATCTTGCCAGAAGAGCTTGCCTCTCAAATTTTTTAAGCAGACCAAATGAAAAAAGTAGCAATTAGCGAACATGCGTTTGATTGGGAAAATATCTTTATCAAGGAGGCTCAGATAATAAAAAATAGATTGAAGCATCCCTCATTTTTCATCGACCATGTAGGGTCGACTTCGGTCCCCGGTCTTCCTGCAAAACCTATCATTGATATTCTAGTATCTGTTCAAGACTGGAGTTTGGCTGGCAAGATCGCTAAAAACCTTCAAGACTTAGGTTACCAATTGCGCGAAACGTGCTTAGATACCCCTCGTTTTTTCTTAGTAAAGTATCCCCCTACTGAAAGTATTGGTTATCATGTGCACATTTGTGGGCCAGACAGCAAGTGGGCAAAAGACATGCTAAATTTCAAAGAAGAGCTATTTACGAACGAAAAAATTGCAGAAAGTTATGCCGCTCTTAAGAAAAAACTGGCACAAATCCACCCCAATGATATTGAAGCTTATGCTCTTGGGAAAAAAGATTTTATAGAAGAGGCACTGAAAAATCGCGTGTCTAAATTTAGCGTAAATCGACTCCTAACACATCAAAGGATAGAGCTAGACAAAGCAGACCACCTTAGGAAATGGATGATAAGGATCCAGTTGTCGGTAGCGGTTGGTGCCGCTATCTCGGTGTATCCTAACGGCGGTGGAGTCCTTTTAGTTATAGCGCTATTGGGTTTCACACTGCTAGGAATCTGGCTTTTCCTGAACCAATCTCAACAAAAGCATCGTGCTGCAGGAGATCAAGCTCGGCGGGCTGTATTGTTTATGAGTGGCCTCAATAGGCAGCCATCTTTAGAAGAGCAGCAGAGAATTCTAAAAAGTTTCCTTCTCCCCATCTCAGACGCCCCTTTAAGTCTGGAGGAAAGTCGCTTTGCTAGTCGCGAGTTCCCCAGCTACAAGCGTTTAGCCGAACTCATTGAAGAATCCGCATTTTGGACCGGTGATTTATACCACGCTAGTGCCGGACGTATGAGCATCCTACTTTGGACTTCACTGTTGATCGGTTTTGCTGCAAGTGTTATTGCGATAATCTATGCCCCTCAAGATGAGCTGATATCTCTTAATAGAGCACTAATCGCAGTAATGGTATTTTTTGTATCGTCTGATGTACTCGGCTTATTTTTTTCGTATAAGCAATCCGCCATCTCTCTAGATGAGATTTTTCACCGAGTAGAAATTGCCTCTTTGAGAGGTTATCTAGAGGCAGATATTTTACTCCTTGCGTCGGACTACAATGCCGTCATCGATAACGCTCCATCACCACTGCCCTCCCTCATCCTGTCGCGATCGAAAAAGCTCGGCCAACGATGGAGTGTTTACAAAGAAATGAAGCGTACTGATTCTGAAAGCAAGGTATAGCGCCAGCTCTCATACTAGGGAATTGCACTGACTCGACCCAGCATTTGCATAGCGACTTGACCACTTGATTGCATTGGCCCCTACCAAAAGCTGACCAATCTCTTCAACGGCGGTTAATTAATGGCTGGATTCTGTTTGTCGCCACTGTCAGCTTTGGCCGGTATCTGTCGTTCGCGAACGGCACATTTTGGCCATTATCCGCCCTTCACGAAGGGCCTCATTGGATCGAAAGCGGACCAAGTCGAACGTCCGCTTTTGGCCGATTCCATTGAAAAAGTCGGTTCGCCCAAACAGCCTGGTCATTGATCTCGGACGCATACTTTTCTGCTGCGGAAACCATGGTCGACTTTTTCAACAGAATCGGCCGTTAGCTGCCCTCCACGAACGGCAGCTTTGGGGTCACTTTCCGTCTTTCGCGACAGGCAATAATCGGCCAGAAGCGGACTGCCGGCAAACACCCTCAATCACCTAAGTGGCAAACCCCGACAATGACGCGGGTCAAACCAACAGAACTGGGCCCTGCACTAGATGGTGCCCTTTCTCCGTTTTTGCGGCCATCCTCTTCTGCCAGCGCATGAATATTGGCAGCGATTCGCTTTTCAATTTGACGGTGAAGGGCAGGGATCTCTGCATAGCCGTTGACGGCACAATAGTCCGGCTTGGATCAGGGAATCGTTTTAGATATAGCTCAAACGCCAGCTGCCCGCGCCTACTAGCTTATTAAAGTCGCGGGGGCTGAACATTTTTTCATTCTAATTCATTCACAGGCTCATCCTCCCCTTCTTCGAACTCATGATGAACAACTTGATCAAGAATGCGCAGCACCTCACACCCACCCTGGTAACATTCAATTGTTTCTTCTATTTCGACATTTGGGGACCCGCCATGTGCGAATTCATTTCTAGCTTTAACCAGTTTATTTAATGCAGTATTGAATTTTGGCTTATCACTTAGACCTATTAGTTCTTCAAATTTTTTTCGCCACCTCAAGTCAAAATCTGAAAGGATGTTTTCAATTTGGCCAAGGCGAGGATTGAATGAACTATCACGAATTTTCTTCTTTACGAAGTTTCTAGCCTGTATAGCGCATTCTGCATCAACTTTGTCTGCGATTATTTTTTTAAATCCGACCTCAATCGCTCCCGAAGCCCTTATTACAGCATAGCGACGCATATAAGGTGTAGGGTTGGCGCCCGCCCCCATCCCTACCAAAAGCTGTCTTATCCCTTCAAGTTCCTGACTACATGATTCAAGTTGCTGCAACACCTCCTGATTTCTCATCGATATGCTCCTTTGAAAAACTCCCTGTACATCTGTCCGACTCTATTTCGGATAGTTTCAGTACGCATGGTTTCAAAGGAAAGATAATTTTGAAGGCCTTTGTCTTGTAGTGCTTTTTTACGCCGCGCAGACAAACCTTCTGCATAATCACGCGCGACATTACGTCGTATCCCCATATCAACCGCAATCATTACCGAATCGAAAACGGTCGCGCTAAATGCAGGAACCACACGATCAGGATTGCTGGGGGACAGGTTGTGGAAGGCTTCGACGCCTAAATGGTCATGAATATAGCGTGTCGCCGATAAAAATCTATTGCGGAATGCATCGCAATAATCCGCGCGATTATGCAGGCCCATGTACTGATTAAGATATTTTTTTAGCGAAATCCTAGAGGGGGCTGTGGCTGGATCTAGGGAAGCCAAATCAGAGATAGCGAAGAAACGTAGGATGCACTCCATATCTCGCATCCTGGAATCAGTTTCCTGCCTACCCCATAATTGTCGCCAAACTGGGTCTTTGTTCAATTCGAATAGCAAGGAGTTGAATGGGCCTTGATAAACACAATTACGTATCTCTTGCGGTAACAAAGACCGACCACCAGAGTTAATTCGCTCAAATACTTGAAAAAGACTAGTATCGCCGTCGGCTGGAGACTTTTGCATAAATACGATGGCGTGGATAGTTGTGTTTCTAATTTTACGTTGCTCTTCAGGCTGAAGTTCTAAGAAAGCCTTCCCCTTCCAGCGCTCATGAATCTTTTCGCTTTTTGAAAGCTTGAATACGGATCCATCTTTTGTAAAAATACCTTTTACATAATCGCGCACTGTCATCAGCCTTTGATAGCCATCAATTATCAAAAGCTTTTCATCGTTAGTTTTTGCTAAAAAAATGCTTGGTACGGGGAGCCCAAGCAGAATGGAGTCAATGAATCTTGAGGCTTCCGACTTATCCCAGACATAGTTTCGTTGTAGTTCGGGCTTTACAAGTTCGTTGTCATCGTAGCGGCTTATTAGTTCGCGAAAGCTCAGGTCTGCACCCCATGATGAAATTTCAAACAAGTCATCATCGCTATAAAAGTCTTCATTTTCTTCAGAAGGTACATCTAAAATTACGTTGCTTTCTTCAGCACTCATGCCTAGCGTCCTGTGCGTCATGATGGCGAAATGCCCTAACGTTCAGCAACATAGCCGAGCCTTGCATGTTTCGCAACGAAAAGGGTGGCTGGCAAAACCTCCATCACCCTAACAACATAGACCAGCAGAGGGACCGCTTCTGGCTGTTCTCTGCCGGACACGGGTACAAGGCCTGCTAGTCAAATCCGATGTAACCGATGGTCTAGTGGATTGCAATTTCGCACCTGACGACCAGTACTACCCACGCAAAAAACCTTCCTGCGCGTCAACGCAGGAAGGGTTTTTTGTTTGCGGCCGATCAGTCTTTAGCCTGACTCAACTTGGTGAACAGCTCGGTCGGTACTTTCTTGCCGTTGGAGGTGAACTGGTTGGTGCGGAACTTGTACACCTCACCTTCGGACAGGAAACCGTCGCCGTTGGCGTCCATCGCCTTGAATTCCTCTGTGCCCTTGGGTGCCACGGCCAGCAGTTCCTTGAGCGACACGCGGCCGTCATGGTCGGTGTCGGTGCGTGCGAAAGATGCATCGCCGCATTTGCCTTCACCACACTTGCCCTCGGCCTGGGTCTTCTGGGGGCTGGCTTCGGCGCCGCATTTGCCTTCGCCACACTTGCCTTCGGCCTGGGTCTTCTTGGCGCTGGCTTCGGCGCCGCATTTGCCTTCGCCACATTTGCCTTCGCTGGTCTTTTCCGCGGCGGCCAGTTGGTAGCCCTGCGGCAAGGCTTCGGCGGAGAACGCGGTGGATGCGAAGTTGATACCGCCGACCAGTGCAACTGCGAGCAGGCCAATACGGGTTTTGTTCGACTGGATACGAGACATGTTGATACTCCGGATCAATGACGTGGCTGGACCACTATGGGTCGTACCACAAGGGTGATGAACCTAGTGGCGAGGTGCGTTGTGCATCTCGCTTTGACAGGTCTATTTGGCCCCAGCGGTGTATCCGGGCTGTATCCGTGAAGAGTGGGTTTTGTATGGCTGTATGCGGATGTCGTGCCTTGATACACGGCGATACAACAAACGCCTCAAGCGACTACCCTTCGTTGACGACCTAGACCTTACAAATCAAGGAGCGTCAGGCATGAACGGCAAACGTATGGCAGCGGGATTGAGTCTTTTGTTCGCCCTCAGTGGTGCGTGCCTGGCGGCGCCGGGCACCATCAGGTTTCAAGGCAGCATTGTCGAGCCGGGCTGTCAGTCACGCGTGGGGACGGATGGCACATTCGGACTTTACCAATGCCCTGCCCAGAGTCGTGCGATGGGGATTGAGGCAAACAGCATCGCACCAACCGCCAGTGTGAGCGCTGTCGGTCAATCCAGCGTCAACGTAAAACTGCTCGCTGACAGTGGTCGGGAAGGCCGATATTACGATCAACGGTTTGTGTTGATGGATGACGCAGGCTTACCGATCCGTTCCGGAGACTATCTGGTTACCCTCAGCATGCCTTGATCACGGGGCGCGCGCAGAGCGTCTGCATCTGAGCAATAGCACTTGTTTAAAGAGGCTGTAGGTTATTTCCTGAGAGCTACAAGACCTTGCGTCGTTGCCTACGGTTACGCCAGAATCCGCCGGCTTGTGCGCCCTGCCCCTGGTCTCTATCGTTTCCACGCCACTGCCCATCAGTGGTCGGGTTTAGCAGCCCGGGGTTGTAAGCAAGGTGCACATGCTCCTGTCAGTCAGGTATTCCCATGCCTGCATTTGATGGTGGCTGTGCGCAGGGCGCCTTCGGGCGCGCCGGCTTTGCTAGCTTCCCCGGTCTGCTAACCTGCGCACAGCTGCCTCCTTCTCGTTTAGCAGCAAGAGGGTTGGCACCCAATCAGAGAAGCAAGCATATGTTCAAAGTCACCCCCAACCCGCCGGACACCGATCCGACATCCCCATACGAACCCGATTCAAAAACGCTCAACGAGGCCGCCGAACGTGCGCTCGCCTTCCACTTCCCCTCGACTGCCGACATCAAAGCCACGCCGCGCAGACCCAGCCACCTGTTTACCGTTGACCCCGAAGCCACGACCGAAACCCTGGTGGTTTATCTGGTCGAAACGCTGGCCTCGGTCGATGTGATGGTGCATCAGTTGGTGGATCATCTGGACGGCGGATCGCGCAATGCCCTGCTGGGGATTTCCAACAGTGTGATGCTGGCGGAGATCACGGCGAATCGGGTGCTGGACCAAATCGACCCGCCCGAATAAACACTGAATCTGTGACTAACACTCCCCCCCGTGGCGAGGGGCATTGCCCCCGCTCGGCGGCGAAGCCGTCGCAAAACCTGACTGCACCGTCTGACTGAAGAAAAGCGGGGGGCCGCTTCGCAGCCCAACGGGAGCAAGCTCCCTCGCCACAAATGTCGGCAGGCTCAATTAGCGCAACAACACATACATCGCATTGAATCATTGGCAGACGCTAACTCTGTAGCTAACACCGCCCTTGTGGCGAGGGAGCTTGCTCCCGCTGGACTGCGCAGCAGGCCCTGCTTTTCAGGTGAAGAGCTGGGGCCGCTACGCGACCCAGCGGGACGGTGCAGCGTTCCGACAAGCTCCCTCGCCACAGGTTTTGTGTGTTTGATGTTGGCTGGGCCATCTCTAGTTCGGGTCCAGCAACCCGCCACTCCAGTTTCTCGACACCCGGCTACCAGTGAATTTCGCCACGCCCATGCCCTGGGGGATCAGGCGATCGCGATAGCGCGTCACCAGGCGCCCCGCTTGTTCGGCGTGCAGCACCACTTCGGTGGACGGGTCGCCCGGGCGTCCGAGAATCCGCGCAAAGCGCTGGCCTTCCTCGATGAAATCCCCCAGCTCTTTTTCGAAGATCAGCACGCCCGGTTGCGGGGCGATGATGGTTTCCATGTGGCCCATTTCCACGGCTTCGACGGGCCAGTCCGTGGGCGCCACTGGTTCATCGATGACAGCGCAACCGCACAGCCAGTTGTACAACCCTTCGGCATCCGACTCGGCAAAACGATCGCTGACATCGCCCTGCCCGCGCAACTCCAGGGTCGCCGCCATGCGCCCCGCAGTGGCTCCGTCGCGTATCCACGGGGCAATGATGGTTTCCTCGAAGGAGCCATCGCCACCGTCATCCCAGATGATCGCCACGTCCATCTTCATCGCCGCCGCCAGTTCGCGGCCACGGGGCCAGAAGCTGCGGTGCACGTAGAGGTACGGCAAGGCCTCGTCATCGGTGTGCAGGTCGAGCATCACATCGGCCGGGGCAGCCAGTTGCACCAGTTGCTTTTGCCATTGCTGGACGCAGGTCGAAGGTCGTTCCATGGCTGCCGACTGGTCGAACGCGCGGTTGAAGTTTTGCCCGGTGGCGTCGTGATAACGGCCGAGGATCCGCCCTTGGCGAAACTGCCCGATGCCCAGCGGATTGGCCTGGGGCACCACGGTGATGTTGCCTTTGAGCCGGCCCTGGGCCTCGGCGTTTTGCAACCGTTGCATCAGCAGGTGCAGGACCAGCATCCCGGCGATTTCATCGGCATGTACGCCGGCCTGCAGGTGTACGTTTGGCCCGCTGCCGTCGCCTGCATAGCGCCAGGCACCGACCCGCACGGCGTCACCGTTGTTGTTGCGAACACTGAACGAAATATCCTGCGGCATTGGCTTTCACTCCCGTCATGAACCTTGAAAAACGTTGTATCGCTGCTGCCGAAGCTGGTGATTGAACAGACGTTCAACTAAGCTCGGCATCGTGGAACCTCACCCAAGGACAGCCTTGTGACAACCGATGCCCCGAAAAACCGCCGCGCCGAACCCGAAGACCGTCGCGAAATGCTGGTGGCCGCCACCCTGCGCTGCCTGGGCCGCGACGGTCACGCCGGGATTTCCGTGCGGCGTATTGCTACCGAGGCCGGGGTCTCCGTGGGGTTGCTCAACCATCACTTCGGCAGCATCGAGGCACTGATCGCCGACACCTACCAGCGGCTCGCCAGCGAACTGACCACCGCCCTGCTCCAGGAAATCGAACAGGCCCAGACACCGGCGCAAAAGATCGATGCTTTCCTGGAAGGCTCGTTCTCGCCCAGGGTCATGGACCCGAAACTGCTCGGCGTGTGGGTGGTGTTCTGGAGCCTGATCCGTCACTCCGAACACGTCAGCCAGTCCCACGAAAAAAGCTACCGCGCCTACCTCGACCTGATCCGCCAGTTGCTCGACGGGCTGGCCGCCAGCGAAGGTTTCGTGATTCACGACACGCGCCTGGCCGCCATCGGCTTATCGGCGATGCTCGACGGTCTCTGGCTCGAGTGGTGCCTGAACCCCGAGACCTTCAGCGCCGCCAACGGCCTGCACATCTGCCGTTGCTGGATAAAGGGGCTGCGTCACGGAGCATTCAGCACCGACGACGTCCTGTGACGGGTGCCGGCCGAAGATCATCGCCAGGGTGCCGCTGACCGCGATCAACCCGGCGCCGATCATCAGCGACATGTCCATCAGCGTGCCCCAGATCAGGCTCGACAGCGCAAACGCCCAGATCAGCCCGGTGTATTCGAACGGCGCGAGCAAGGTCGCGGTGGCGCGGCGGAAGCTGGCGAACAACAGGAACTGACCGATGCCGCCCACCAGGCCGGCGCCGAGCATGCCCAGCCAGGCCGGCGTCGGTGATGGCGTGTGGGTCCAGGGCAAGGCGACCGCCATGCAAATCACGAACACCACGTTGGTGATCAGCATCTGCTCCAGCACCGAGGTCTGCTCGTCCACCTGACGCAACTGGATATAGGTGAATGCCCAACACATCGCCGCCAGCAGGGTCAGGACGATCGGCAACGGATCGGTCATGTTGTCGGGACGACAGGCAATGACCACCCCGACAAAACCGATGATCAGGCTGAACCATTGCCAGCCGCCGGCGCGCTCCTTGAGTATCACCGCCGCCAGCACCGTGACCATGATCGGCGCGGAAAAATACAGGGTGGTCATCTCGGCCAGGGTAAGGTCCCGGGCCGCCGTGTAGTACAGCACCCAGGCGACAATCGACAGCAACCCGCGCACCACCAGCAGACGCCGGCTCGGCGAGCGCCAGGCCCGCTGGATCAGGCGCAGGCGCCCCGCCAGCAGCACCGCCACGACCACCACCGCGGCGCGCCAGAACAGAATGGTGACCACCGAATAGTCGGCCACCAGCCACTTGATGACCGCATCCTGCAACGCCAGGAACGCATAGCCCAAAGTGCACAGGCCGATGCCTTGCAGCGAGCGGTCAACGGTTGGAGAACTCATCAGGCCGACCTGCGTACGGGCGTCCCGCGCCGCTCGGCAAAGGCAAACAGCGCCTCGATCAGGAACGTCAGGCAGACGTAGACGCCGGCCACCAGCAACAAGGGTTCGTACACTTGCAGGGTTTGTGCGCGGACCACGTTGGCGGCGCCGAGCAGATCGATCACGGCGATGGTCGAGGCCAGCGCCGTGGACTTGAGCAGCATCACGGTTTCCCCGGCCAGGGTCGGTAACAGCAGGCGCATCGCCCGGGGCAAGCGCACCCGCAGCAAGGACTGGCGCGCCGTCATGCCGAAGGCCGACGCCGCTTCCATTTCCCCCTTGGGCACCGCCAGCAGGCCACCGCGAATCACTTCGCCAACATAAGCCCCCACCGACACCACCAGGGCAAACACGATGTACCAGTAACCATCGCGCAGGTACGGCCAGAGGAAACTGCCGCGAATCAGCGGGAACTGGGCAAACAGGCTGCCCAGGCCGTAGTAGAAAATGTAGATCTGGATCAGCAACGGCGTGCCGCGGGTGACGCTGGTGTAGAACAGGCTGACCTTGGCGATCACCTTGTTTTTCGAGATCCGCGCCAGCGCCACCAACACCGCCAGGCCATAACCCAACACACTGGCGATCAACAAAATCGTGAGGGTGGTTTGCAGCCCCCGGCCCAATAGTGCCGCGTATTCAACTATCCACGCTGGAATCATTTCATTCTCTCTGCCGGTTCAGTCAACAAGAGGCATCCAGCGACGAATGCGTCGCTCCAACCGTCCCGAAAGGTAGTTGGACACCAGCGTCACTGCGTAATACAGCGCCGCAGCCGTGAGGTAGAACAACAGATAGTGGCGCGTCGACCCCGCGCCTTGCTTGGCGGTGTATAGCAGCTCGTTAGTGCCGACCACGCTGATCAGTGCACTGTCCTTGATCAGGTTGATCCACAGGTTGGCCATCCCGGCCATGGCATAGGGCGCCATGATCGGCAGCGTGACCCGGCGGAACAGGCCGAAACCGTTGAGGCCGAACGCCTTGGCCGCTTCGATCTGGCCGAAGGGAATCGCCTGGATCGCCGCGCGGAAAATCTCCGAGGCGTAGGCGCCCTGCACCAGCCCCAGCACCACGATGGCCGCCAGCGGACCGCTGACATCGACCACGCCGTAGCCGAGATGGGTCATCAGCGAATTGAGGAGCATGGAGCCGACGTAGTACAGCAACAGAATCAGCAGCAACTCCGGAACAGCCCGGAACAAGGTGGTGTAGCCACGCATCAGCGCTGCAATCGGCTTCGGCGCGCCAAGCTTGAGGCACGCCACCACCAGCCCGATGGCCAGCCCGAGCACGAAGGCCCCGGCGGAAATCTGCAGGGTCATCCAGAGCCCTTTCAACAGCGCACTGCCCCATCCCTGCTCGGTGAAATTGATCAGATCGAACATTGCCGGCATTTCAGTCTCCAGTCAGCGGTCCTGCACTGTCCCTTGTGGGAGCGGGCTTGCTCGCGAAAGCGGTGTGTCAGTCAACATTTATGTATCTGATACGCCGCTTTCGCGAGCCGCTCCCACAGGGGATCTACGTTTAACCCGGCGTCAGAACGCAGGCTTGACGCTGGTGCCGAAGTAGCTCTGGGACAGCTCGTCGTAGTCCTTGCTCGCCAGCAATTCCTGGATGGCCTTGTCGAGCTTGGCCTTGAGTTCGGTGTCGTCCTTGCGCAGGCCGGCGCCAACGCCTTTGCCGAAGATCGGGTCATAAGGCACGGTGCCGAGGTAGGCCAGGTCCTTGGCATCCGGGGTCTTGATGAACGCGGCCATGGCGGTGCCGTCGGCCATCATCAGGTCGATGCGCCCGGCAATCAGGTCGGCGTTGGCCGAGTCCTGGGTGTCGTAGTACTTAACGTCGGCAATTTTTTCGTAGTAGGTCTTCAGGTAGCTGGCGCTCACGGTCGAGTTCTGCACGCCGATGATCTTGCCCTTGAGGTCATCCGGGTATTTCTTCACCGATGCTTCTTTCGGGCCGACGACGGCAATCACCGAGTCGTAATAAGCCTTGCTGAAGGCGATCTGTTTTTCCCGCTCCTCGGTCACCGACATTGACGAGAAAATCACGTCGATCTTCTTCGCCAGCAACGATGGAATGATGCCGTCCCACGCCACTTCCTTGATCTCGCACTCGGCTTTCATTTCGCTGCACAGCTTGTGGATCAGGTCGACTTCAAAACCTTTCCACACGCCGTTGGCCTGCTTTTCGGTGTACGGCGGATAAGGTTCCGCTGCCACCGCGAACCTGATCGGTTGCGCCTGAGCAGCGCTCATGCCGACCAGCATTACGCAGGCCGCACCGGTCAACCAGTTTGCAAAACGTCGATTTCCCATGTTGTTTTCCCGTCTTTTTATGATGAGTTAGCGAGTCTGATGAGCGTTGACGAATTGTCGGCAACGCTCGCTGCGTGGGTGTACGAACACTTCGTCCGGCGAACCGGTTTCCTCGATCAGCCCTTGATGCAAAAAGGCGACTTTGGATGAGACATCGCGTGCGAAAGCCATTTCATGAGTCACCAGGATCATGGTCCGGCCTTCTTCGGCGAGGGAGCGGATCACCCGCAGCACTTCCCCGACCAGTTCCGGGTCGAGTGCCGAGGTGGGTTCATCGAACAGCATGACCTTGGGCCGCATGGCCAGGGCCCGGGCGATGGCCACCCGTTGTTGCTGTCCCCCGGAGAGAAACGCCGGGTACTCGTTGCGCTTGGCCGCAAGACCTACGCGTTCGAGCAGGGCTTCGGCCCGCTCTGTGGCCTCCGCACGGCTTTCACGCAGGACCTGGGTCGGCGCTTCGATAAGGTTTTCCAGCACCGTGCGATGGGGCCAGAGGTTGAAGTTCTGGAACACCATGCCCAGGCTGGAACGGATGCGCACCAGCTGTTTGGCGTCCGACACCAGCGGAGCGCCGGGACGATTCTGGTTGAGGTGAATGCTTTCGCCATCGACCAGGATGCGCCCCTGGTCCGGCACTTCGAGCATGTTGATGCAGCGCAGCAGGGTACTTTTGCCCGAGCCGCTGGCACCGATCAGGGAGATCACGTCGCCCTCGCGGGCGGTCAGGGAAACGCCCTTGAGCACTTCGATATTGCCGAAGCGTTTGTGCAGGCCATCGACCTCGATCATGGTCTTGGCGGTGACCGGTTCGACGGTGGCGGTACTGGTCACCGTGCCGATCACCGGCCGCGGCGCTTCACCGTTGAGCACCTGGACGAAGCCGCGAATGCGCTGGCAGGCCTGGGCCAGGCGCTCGTCACTCAAGGTGAACGACAGCCGTACAAACCCCTGGGCCGGCTCACCGAATGCCGCCGCATCGAGCACCGAGACACCGGCCTCGCGCAGCAGGCGCCAGGCGAACTCCAGCGAGGTCAGGCCGGTGCCGCGCACGTCCACCAGCACGAACATGCCGGCATCAGGGTTGAGCACGCTAATGCCCGGGCAATCCGCCAGGCCAGATACCACCAGGTCGCGGCGCCGACGATAGATCTCGCGCATGCCGTGGGTGACGTCGTCATGGGACTGCACGGCCTTGAGCGCCGCTTCCATGACAAACCCGGGCAAGCCGTACAGCATGCTCAGCACCAGGGTTTCGACATGATTGACCAGGGCTTCATTGGCCACGACCCAGCCGATGCGCCAACCGGTCATGGCATGGGATTTGGACAGGCTGCCGATCACCACGCAGCGCTCGGCCATGCCCGGCAACGCCGCCAGGCTCAGGTGTTCACGCTCGTAGGCGAGGCTCTCATAGACCTCGTCCACCACCACCCACAGGTCATGGGCGATGGCGAGTTCGGCGATGGCTTGCAGCTCTTCGCGCCCCAGTACCACCCCGGTGGGGTTGTTCGGGTTGGAGAAGAAAATCGCCCGGGTGCGCGGGGTAATGGCTTTGGCCAGCACGGCGGCATCGAGGCGGAAACCCGAGTCCGCCGCACAGGGCACCCGCACCAGCGTGGCGCCGGACGCCTTGAGCGTGGCTTCGTAGGTGACGTACATCGGATCGAAGGCAATCACTTCGTCGCCGGCACCGAGCAGGCACATCGAGGTGGCGAACAAGGCGTTCTGCGCACCGGCCGTGAGAATGACGTTGGACGCCTGCAGTTCGCGGTCGATCAGTTGGCTGTAGCGGCCGGCAATGGCCTCGCGCAAGGCCTGGCGACCGGCGATTTCGGTGTAGTGGGTATCGCCTTCACGCAAGGCGTGGATCGCGGCATCGGTAATGAAATCGGGGGTGGGGAAATCCGGGTCGCCGACGCTGAGGATGATCACGTCCTCGCCTTTGCGCTGTGCCGCGCTGGCCGCGTAGTGGATATCCCAGGCGGCAACGCCTTGGCCACTGATCCGTTCAACAAAGGGTGAAAACCGCATGCCAGTGCCTCGTTCGAATTGAAGAAACGCAAGCCCGCAACCAGCCGGGGGAAGGTGGCCCCCAACATAGTCCAGACTGAACACTCGTTCAATAGAAAACTCGCAAGGCTTCGCGTTCAGCGCAAACAGGTCGTTTTCACGACAGTCGCGCCGTTTTTCAGCACGGCGCAATCAAGCGACGTGAAACGATTTTGCTGATCGCGCCCAGCACCAGGGCCACGAGAATCAGCCCCGCAGCCACCGCAAACGTCAACCGCATCCCCTGCGCGATTGCCTCGGGTTGCGCCTGCAGGATATCGCCGCTGGCCGTGCCGAAGGCGAACACCGCGCCCATGACCGAGGCGCCCGTGATCAATCCGAGATTGCGCGACAAGCCGAGCAATCCGGACACCACACCACGCTGCCGCGCCTCGATTTCCAGCATGACGGCGGTATTGTTGGCCGCCTGGAACAGCGCATAACCGGCGGTAATGACAGCCAGCGGCACGATGTAGCCGGGCACACCGAACGTCATTGGCAAGGCCGGCAGGATACAAGCGCCGGTCAACATGGCGATCAATCCAGTCGTGCAGGCTCGATACGTGCCCAAACGATCGACCCACCGGCCCGCCGGCACGCCTGCCAGCGCCGCCACCAACGGCCCCGTCGACATCACCAGCCCGACACTCGCTGCATCCAACGCCAGTGCGCCAGTGAGGTAAAACGGCCCTACCACCATGGTCGCCATGACCACGGTGGTCACCAGCATGCTCATGACCAATCCCGCGCTCATCTGCGAGTTACGGAATATCGTCAATCGAACCAGAGGCGACTCGGCCGTGTGCTCGACGAATACAAACACGCCCAGCCCGAAAACCGTCGCCAGCAACAGCGTCATGTTCAGCGGCCCCAGGGTGCCACGCCCAATGGTCATCGCCAGTGCATAAGCCAGCAACATCAGAACCAGCACCAGCGTGCCGGGCACATCGAAGCCCGCTCGATCCGCCCTCTTCTCACTGCGATCACTCGGCAAAAAGTAGAACGCGAGCCCCATCGCCAAAACACCCACCGGCACATTGACCAGAAAAATTGCCTGCCACCCCAGATTGGCAATCAAAAAACCTCCAAGGGTCGGGCCGAGCGAGGTGCCAATCGCCGACATCGTGCCGAGCACGCCCATCACGCTGCCCATTTTTTCCTTGGGCACCGCCCCGCTCACCAGCGCCATGGTCAGCGCCATCATGGTGGCCGCGCCGACGCCCTGTAAGGCCCGGGCGGCAATCAGCAGCCACAGATTGGGCGCCAGGGCGCACAGGAGCGAGGCGACGGTGAACAGCGCAATGCCGATCAGCAGCAAGCGCCGCCGCCCCAGAAGGTCGCCGAGCCGGCCGACGCTGACGATCAGCGCGGTGATGCTCAGCAAGTAGGCGAGCACCACCCACTGCACGGCCTGGAACGACGCTGAAAACGCCTCGGCCAATGTCGGTAAACCCACGCTGGCAATGCTGGTGCCCAGGGACGACAGCAGCATGGATAACGACAGGCTGGCCAAGGCGCCCCGGATCGATATGGACTTCATTTTCTCGCGACTCCGCAAAGGGTTGTCCCGAGCCTAAGCCTGGCCATAACATGGCGGAAGACGCAGCATTTGCACTGTATACATGCATATAACGCCACCTACCCACAACCCAGTGTGGGAGCGGGCTTGCTCGCGAAGAGGCCGTCAGCTTCACCATTAACGTTGGCTGACACACCGCCTTCGCGAGCAAGCCCGCTCCCACAGGAATTGATTCGATGCCCGATCTGAATCTGTTGATCACCCTGAACGTCTTGCTCGAAGAAGGCAGCGTGGCCCGCGCGGCAAAGCGTTTGCGCCTGAGCCCGTCGGCCATGAGCCGGGCGCTGGCGCGGTTGCGCGAAACCACCGGCGATCCGCTGCTGGTGCGGGCCGGGCGCGGACTGGTTCCCACGCCCCGGGCGCTGGAGCTGCGTGAGCGCGTCGGCCTGTTGGTACAGGACGCCGAAGCCGTGCTGCGCCCCGCCGAGGCACTGGACCTCAACCAACTGGTGCGCACCTTCACCCTGCGCACCAGCGATGGCTTCGTGGAAAATTTCGGACCGCCACTGATCGCCCGCCTCCATCAGGACGCACCTGGTGTCCGCCTGAGTTTCGTGCAGAAGCTGAACAAGGACAGCACCCTGCTGCGCGAAGGTTCTGTGGACCTGGAAACCGGTGTGATCGGCGAATCCACCAGCCCGGAAGTGCGCACCCGGATGCTGTTTCGCGACCGGTTCGTGGGCATCGTGCGCAAGGGCCATCCACTGGCTCGCGGCGAGATGACAGCGGTCCGTTATGCCGCCGCCCGGCACATCCTGGTCTCGCGCCGGGGCCACGAAAAAGGCGTCATGGACGACGCCTTGAACGAGCTGGGACTGAGGCGGGACATCGCCACCATTGTCGCCGGCTTCTCTTCGGCGATTGCATTGGCGCGGGCTTCAGACCTAGTCGCCAGCGTACCGCAGCGGCACGTCGGCAACCTGTGCCAGGGGATGCACTGCTTTGCCCTGCCGTTCCCCACGCCGGCGATCACGGTTTCGATGCTGTGGCACCCGCGCATGGATGCCGACCCGGCCCATCGCTGGCTGCGCGGTTGTGTGTGGGAGGTTTGCAGTTCGCAATGACCCGGTAGCCCGCCTACTCCTTCAGGATCAGCAGCGGCTCGCCTTTGTTCACGATGTAGGTCGCCAGCTCCGAGGCCTTGCCCTGGCCCACGTTCTTCGCCACATGGGCAACGCCTTCGGGGATGTACAACGAATCACCGGCCTTGAGCGTCACCGGTGCCCGCCCTTCCAGTTGATACTCGAAGGTGCCGCTGATCACGTGCGCCACCTCGACACCGGGGTGAGCATGTCTGGGCGACGTCACGCCCGGATCGAAGTCCACGAGCACCTGAAGGACTTCGCGGTTGGCGGCGCCCAAGTCTTCACGTACCAGGTCGGTGCGATGCAGGCCCTGCTGCCAGCTTTTCATCGCCGGGGCCGGCTGAGCTTCCTGGGCTTGAGAGAAACCCGCGAAGGTGGCGAGCCCGGCGGCGGCCAGGACCAGACCAAGCTTGCCGAGGGTGTGACGGGTGTGGGTACGCAACATTGTCTTTCCTCCAATTGAACCACGCCAGGTCGCGCCGAAAGTGGCGCGATGCCGGTGGTTCCATTGGAAGGCCGCCGTGTTTCGCCCGGGTGTCGGGAAACGGCGGTTTTGTATGCCCGGGTAACGGCGGGCGTTGCGGATACCTGCGGATACAAACCCACAGCCGAGGGCATACCATCAATGACAGCTTTATGTCTGCGTACCCCCTCTCCGGCGTCCTGCCGACCGAACACCAGTCCCTTCATGCACTATTGCCCGTTGCTACGTTGAAATCTCCACGGAGAATTCGCGATGCCAAACTCTGACCTACTCCCTTCCCTGCTCGCCCTGGAAGCTGCCATCCTGGAACTGTCGAACTGGGTCGAGCAGCACGGATCGGCCTATTCTGTTGAAAAGTCGGCCATGGTTTTCACGGTAGAAAAGTACACGCTTGAGATTAAAATCTTTGCATTGAGCGGAGGACTCCCGGCTCAGATTTCGCGTAGCGGCGCGCAAAAAAAGGCATTGTCAGCGGTCAGTATGCAGGCGGTCTGGAAGTACCGACTTTTTCAACAGAATCGGCCAAAAAGCGCTCGTTCGGTCACTCGCAAGTATTCCTGACACGGGTGCTGACTCAGCTCATTGCAAATTTATTACAGATAAATGACAGGAATTACGCCCGAATGATCTAGAAATGCGACACCCGCATTGAGCTCAAACACGGGCTGATATAGAACACCTTGGCAGCATTTTCCACAGTTGTTCAATCCGTGTTCTAAGGGCTCGAATGTGAAAATAAAAACAAAGAAAATCCTAATCTCCCCCTTGTTCCTCTCTCTGCTGATGCTTCATGGGACTCCCAGCTTTGCCGAGGACGTCGCCAGCCCACCTTCAAATCTTTTAACGGCTGCCGTTGCCTGGAAGCAAACCGCCGCCGAGTTTGAAGCGCTTTATTATCAAGGGTTCAACGTAGCAAGAATGCAGCTGGATCGAGCCCTCCAGGCCCACAAAGCGGGCGACCGACCGTTAGCGATCATCAGCGATGTCGACGACACCGTGCTCAGTAGCAACAGCTATTGGGGCTATATGATCAATGCCGACAAAGAGTTTTTCGACGACGCCGCATGGGATAAATGGGTGGCCGACAATGGTCCGGTTGCCACGCCTGGCGCGGTGGATTTCTTGAGCTATGCGCAATCAAAGGGTGTTGAGGTTTTTTACGTCACCAGCCGTGACCAGGGCGAAAAAACCTTCGAATACGCTTTGGCGAATCTTCGGAAAAACAATCTTCCGTTTGCCGATGATAAACACCTGACGGTTTATCGTGAAAGCTCCAACAAGGAGCCACGTCAATCAGAGATCGCCAAGGATTACGATGTCGTGGTGATGCTGGGTGACAACCTCAACGACTTCAAGCGCAAGTACTACGTTGCTGACGTTAAACAACGCAATAGCCTCATGATCGAAGATAAGGAGCAGTTCGGTCGCAAGTTCATCATCTTCCCGAACCCGACCGATGGCCACTGGCTCAAAGCGATTTTTGGCGACTCGGAACCACCGGCCACGCCGGAAAACCGCGCGAAGTTCAAGGCCGCGGCCGGCTCTACAGCCTGGCAGCTGAAGCAATAACAGGGCTAGATCCGGTCAAGGCTTCAGGGGGCGACAACCATCGTTTCGCCCCCATAACGAGACGGGCTTTCTCACTTTTTCTCGGTCGCGACAGCCATAATCGGCCAGCAACGGCCTATCACATCGCTGTTCAGACTGATTTACACGTCAACCAAGCACCCCAGAACAGGCTGCTGAAAAAACGCGTAGCGTCCCCAAAACCCGCGTCATGCAAAAGCTTCTGCACCGCCGCCTCAGAATGTGGAGGGTCAGCTCCTTGAAGAATTTTACCAAGCTTGACCTTCACTTCATCCGGGCTGGCTCCGTGCTGCCGCCAGCGTTGCCCCCAGGCAGCGAGGAGTAACGGCTGGCTGGCATAGGCATATTGATTGCCGGCGACAATCAGCGCAGCCCCCGGTTTCAGACGAGCCCGAATGGATCGTAAAATTTGTCCTTTGGCATCATTCCCGTCGAGATGATGGAGTACACCGATCAAAGTGGCTGCGTCGTAGGACTCATCTGCCGCCAAGTCTTCAACGTGCCCCAGATGCAGGTCCGTTCTTTCGAGCACGTTGTTTACGGCTAACTGCTGTTTCGCGGTTTCAAGCATCGGCTCAGATGGATCAACTGCGGTGAAATGCCAGCCCGGCTCAAGCCTGGCCATCGCGATTATCTCCTGCGCCGTACCGCCAGCGCCGACTACCAGTATTTTTGCCGAGCCCATATTTCCAAGGCTTGCCGCGAGCATGCACGCCACCAAGTCCTGACAGGCGTCATAACCTGCCAGTGCAATTCGGCTCTGTCGTCCGTACTCATTGGCCCGTGTGTGATCGAACTTTTCAGCTGAGTTGAGTGTTAATGATTTCAAGGGCGGTTCTCCATGTCCTTGAATCAACTTAGGTCATAAACAGCGATAATAGAAATTCATTAATTTCATATATTGAATTCCTGTCGAGAATACCAAACCGCTCAGAGTTCGCCCAGGCGACAGTCCGCTTCACGCCCTGAGGAAGTCAGTCAACCTAAATCAAGGATGATGCAGACCGCTAAAAGAAAGGGTATCAACGCATATTGGAAAAAGCCTCCACACGCTGAGCGTGCGGAGGTTTTTTTACTCTCGACAATTACCCAATAGATTGGGCGATCATCCTCAAAGTCTCTTTTCGTGCAGACTCAACCGATACGATTTTGTCTCCGGCTAGAAAAGTTACCGGCCATTAGCACAATCCTGCTCCCATTCTTCGAGCATATCGTTCATCACAGGGGCTTCCTCACCTTGGCTCCTACGGAATTCTGCGACCTTAACTTCGACGCATTTATCGGGGTCTGTGCTGTTAGCAACTGGTACTGGTTGAGCTAGTCTCGGAGGTCGGTTCCCGTTGATGGCTGCTGACGACAGCTGCGCTAAAAAGGATGTAACGGTCGGTGACTTACTGAACTCGACATACATTTGATCGCCATTATCTGTAGGCTGTGCGGTATATTCGATGTCCTGAGCATATTCACGCTCTCCGGTTTTAATACCTGCTTTGGCTCCATATGCGTCGAAATCTCCATTCGGAGAATGCGTCCAAACCCCCATGAGTAGCAAATTCATTGAGCTATCGAGGTTGTTGTGGTCCATTCCTTTTGTCGCGCGCGAGAGTGCATCTTTCGAGACATCGAAAGCTATTTTCCCAGCACAATAACTTTTGTTGATCGCAGCATCGACCTTGGTGGTACGCGTGCTTATTAATTTGGGTTTGAACTCCGACAGGATGGATTGAATTTCCGTTTCGTCTACCTTCGGCCCGCCTACCATAGGTCTAGCGTTGTCGATGAGTACTTGCCGAATCTGGCTCTTGACATCATCGCCGATAATGTTTGCTACCGTTTCGTTGTCGCAGCCAGGTGGTTTGGGACCGCACCCCGCTATGAATGCGATTGTTACTGCAATTGCACCGAATTTAAGTGGGTATCGCATGGATGTTCCTTGGCATGATTGATAAAGCTCCCCCTGCTATGTCGGTTAATTTGCATTTTTCTGAAGTGCATTTTTTTCCGCAAGCCACAGTTGTCAGTTGAAATTCCTATTCTTATCTACAATCAAATGCCGTCGGAGTGAGCCGTCTAGGGATATATAGGCATATTCGAAAACCGCTGTTCGATTGTAGTTTTTCGCGGAGGACTGCAATTGGCTTGCCGCGGACAGTTTTCAGCCTGTCACGACAGGCAGAAAACGACTGTGGATTCAACCGGCCAATAGCAGACGTTGGATCAAATCCGATCTGGCAAATTACGGACTGCTGCCTGACTTACTCAAATCTGCCTTCTGTCAAGCCTGGTTTCGCGATGTGAAAAAGGTCATCACTGTGGCGAGAACCAACAAGATAGAGCTTGCGAGAAATGTCATGCGATAACCGCTCCCGTCGAACAGCAGGCCGCCGAGGGTAGAGCCCAGAGCAATGGATAGCTGAATGACTGCCACCATCAGGCCGCCACCCGCCTCAGCATCCTTGGGTAACGCCTTGGCCAACCACGACCACCACCCCACAGGTGCTGCCGTCGCGATCAGGCCCCACAGCCCCAGCAATACAAAAGCTGCCACGACTCCGCCGCCAAGGACAATCAAGGAAAGTGCAATGGCGGCCATCAAGAGTGGAATGCAGACCAGGACGCGATACATGCCGAACTTCAGGAAAGTACCGATCAGGATGGTCCCGACAAAACCCGCCACACCGATGACCAGCAGGATCAGCGACAACATGGAGACATCTACACCAGTAACGGTCTCCAGGAACGGGCGCAGATAGGTGAAGAGTACAAACTGCCCCATGAAAAAAGCACCCACACTCAACATGCCGAAACTGACCAATGGGCTCTTGAGCAATCGAAAGACATTGCCAGCGCCTGCTTTGCGCGGCGCCACCGTCATGGCTGGCAGGCTGATCCACTGCCAGATCAACGCGACGATCGCTACCGGAATCAGGCAGAAGAAAGCACCCCGCCAACCGATGACACTCCCCAGATAGCTTCCCAGTGGTGCGGCCACTACGGTTGCCAAAGCATTGCCGCCGTTAAAGATTGCCAGGGCCTTGGGCACGCTATGGGACGGTACCAGGCGCATGGCCATTGCCGCCGACATCGACCAGAACCCGCCTATCACCACGCCGATCAGCGCACGACCAATCATGTACACCGTATAGTTTGGCGCCAGACCGACCACCAGCCCCGACGCGCACATAATTCCTGTCAGTAGAAGCAACAGCGTCTTGCGGTCCATTGATCCCGCAAGCCTGGAAATCGAAAGGCTTGTCAGCACCGCGAAGGCGCCGGAGATGGCGATCCCATACCCGGCCAGTCCTTCACTGATCTGCAGATCCGATGCAATCGGCGTAAGCAAACTGACAGGCATGAACTCCGAAGCGATCAGAGCGAATACGCACAGTGTCATCGCAAAGATGCCACTCCAGTAAGCCGGCAGTTCCCCAGTCCCCGGCGTGCCGACAGCATCACCTGCCGGGGTGTCGAATACTTGAGCCGTCATTCAAAAACCTCTCTTCCAATAGTTGTTGGCAGAAGCACTTGCCTTTTATCCAACCACCGTCAGGTGCCGGGTAAAAAAGGCGGTGAGTTTGGTCCAGGGAATCAAGTTCACACGGTCGTACAGATCCACGTGACCCGCGCCGGGAACCCAGGCCAGTTCCTTGGGTTCGGCGGCGTGTTGGTAGGCGTCCTCGCTGAACTCTCTGGAGTGCGCCTGATCGCCAGCGATGAACAGCAGCGGACGCGGGGAAATCGTCTCGATATCGTTGAATGGATAGAAATTCACGAACCGGACTTCACTGGTCAAGGCGCGGTTTTGCGTCAGTTCCAACGTTCTGCCATAAGGGATATGGATACCGCGTGGCGTGCGATAGAAGTCCCAAAACTCGCGAGTTACCGGGTCGGTTTCCTTGCCAGGCTGCGTAGGCAGATAGTTCAGAAATTGCATTGTTCCGGTAGAAAACTCGTCGTAGCGTTGCTCGCAGGCTTTGGCGAGCATGGCCTGGCGTTGCTCGACAGTCACTGAGCGCCCCAGACCATGACGGGTGACGGCGCCCATGTCGTACATGCTGACGGTGGCCACGGCTTTCAAACGCAGATCCATCTTGGCCGCACTGATGGCAAAGCCACCGCTGCCACAGATACCCAGCACGCCGATACGCTTGCGATCGATAAAGTCCCGCGTACCCAGGTAGTCAACCGCGGCACTGAATGCGTCGGCATACATTTCGGGGGCAACCTGGTTACGAGGCAGGCCCTCACTCTCTCCCCAGAACGGCAAGTCAATCGCCAGCGTGATGAAGCCTTGTTCCGCCAGCTTTTGTGCATAGAGCATGGCGCTTTGCTCTTTGACTGCTCCCATGGGATGACCGACGATAATCGCCGGTGCTTTAACGTTTCGAGCCAGATTTTTGGGCGTTACAAGATTGCCCACGATCTGAAGATTGTATGAGTTCTTGAAGGTCACCTTCTGCACAGTGACCTTGTCGCTTTTATAAAAATTGTCGGCGCCCTCCGGCGGGCTGACCGCACTTTTCGAGTCAGCTGCGAAGGCCGACCCGCCTGCGACCGAAAGGACACCCAGAGCCGCAATGCTGACGCCGGTGGCCTTTACGAATTCGCGCCGATCAAGCCCTGGAGGGGTCAAGGCTGCTATAGCTTCAGGGAGGGTTACAGGTGTCTCGCTCATCATCAGTACTCCATTCCAGATAGGTGACAGAGCTTGACGGATTCGAGGTACCCTGATTAGTAGGCGTAATCTTCATGTGGTTTTGAGAAAAACTCAGCAATGGCCAATACCAAAGTCAACGATCTCCAAGCTTTTCTGGCAGTGGCGCGCGATCAAAGCTTTACCAAAGCCGCCGCCAAACTGGGCATTACGCCTTCTGCGCTGAGTCATACGATCCGGGCACTTGAACAAAGACTTGGGATACGTCTGCTGGCCCGCACGACACGCAATGTGTCGCCGACAGAGGCGGGAGAAAGATTGATGCGCTCGATCGCCCCGCTTTTTGATCAGATCGCTGTTGAGCTTGAAGCCTTGAGCGAATTACGGGACAAGCCCAGTGGCACGATTCGTATTTCCTGCACTGACGATCAGATTGAGTTGTGCATTCGGCCGATGCTTGCAGGTTTCTTGAAGAATTACCCGGATATCACACTGGAGTTCTACGTCGACTATGGATTCACCAACGTGGTCGAGGAACGCTTCGATGCCGGCATTCGCATGGGTGAATCGATCAGCAAGGACATGATTGCGGTTCGCATAGGACCGGATTGGCGGTTGGCGGTGGTGGGATCTGCGGCGTATTTCGAACGCAAATCGGCACCAGCGACGCCCCATGAGTTGACGGCCCATGACTGCGTCAATATTCGACACAGGCCATCAGGGGCGATTTACGCCTGGGAGTTTGAACGAGATGGCCAGGCGTTTACGGTCAAGGCAGATGGGCAGCTCGTTTTCAACAGCATCATGCATGTTCTCAATGCTGCCGTTGATGGCGTTGGTCTGGCCTACGTACCAGAGGAGTTGGTCGCACCCTATCTGGCCGACGGCCGACTCAAGGAAGTCCTCGCCGACTGGTGCCCTGTGTTTCAGGGCTACCATTTGTATTACCCCAACAGACGCCAGGCGTCTCCCGCCTTTTCTGCATTGGTGGAGGCGCTCAAATATAGAAGTTGAGCGTTTTATATGCGACGCGCAGCTACGTCTGCTTTGGGTCGCACTACTTTGAAACTACCAGCGCCGGTGGTTGCCAGCTGCCTTCGCCAGCGGGAAGAATCGAAGGCGGCGTGGTTTTCGGCCAATAGAGGCGCATCAACAGATAGGCCGTGTCGTCAGGCGCCGGCAACCAGTTGGACTCCTTGGCCTTGCCCGGCGAATCCTTTTGGATGTACAGCGTCAGTGAACCATCCGCGTTCTTCTTCATCGCCGACAGCATCGGCGAATTGATCAGGTAGCGATTGAGCGGGTTCTTGATCAGCAGTTGGCTCTTGCCGTCGTACATGGTCACCGACCAGAAGGCATTGACGGGCGGCAGTTTGCCGGCCGGGAAGGTCAGCGTGTAGTTGCGTTTGCTGGTATCCAGCGTCTGGCCGGTGCCGTCGGTGCGCGTGTAGGGGGACATCGCCTCGACGGCGTCGTTGCCGTAAATGCCGCCCTTCGCGGCGCCAGCCCGCTTCAGCCAGTCGCCTTTGTAGAACGCCTGGTCGCCGAAGAACGCGCCGACGCTCCAGCCGTTGATTTTCTTCGTCCCGCCCGCGAGGAACTTGTCCACCTGTTCGTCACCGGCCTTCATCCCGAGCAGGACCACGGCCTTGTGCTCGAACGAGAGGTCTTTGAATTCAAAGCTGCGGCCGGGGCCCACGCCGATACTGGCCAGCCTGGCCCGGATCTCCTTGTCCTCAGCCGATGGCGGCACATAGTCCAGCGCGGCCGACAGGTATTCGAAGAAGTTGGCCTTGATGCCTCCCGTGGTAGCCGGCAGGAAAGCAATCTTCGGCGCAGTAGACGGCGCGGGTTGATAGAGGAAGGCGGCTGGACCTTGTAACCCGCCTGCACCTTCTCGACATTCGGCATGTCCTTGGCATTCAAGAACTGAGTCCGAAAGCCGCTCAAGGCGAAAGGAGTGGTCGAGGTGAAGACTTTCTTGATCCCGGAAGGGGCGCCCCTTTCCAGTCGGGACCGACCACCAGGTAGTCGCCTGGCTCGCTGCCGGTGGCACGGCTGCCGATGTAGCCGTAGTTGTAGATGTTGCCGTCGATTAGCTGCACCGAGTAGTAACGCCGCTTATCCACCGCCGGCACCGAGATCACCATCGGCTCCGCGCGCAAGTCCAGCCAGGCAAACGATCGTCGAACCCTGCCTCTGTACTCGCTCAATACGAAGCGGTTAGTCGATAACTGCTTCGCATTGGACTCAGTCGAACCTCTGGTTGTTTATATCCGCTTAACCGATGGAGGGTTCCATTTGCCATTGAGCGCTTCGGGCTTGGGTGCATAAAGACGCATGGTCAGATTGAACGCGCCCTCGGGCGCAGGCAGCCAATTGGCCTCCTTTTCTTTGCCAGGGCTCTCGTTTTGGATGTACAGGTCAAGGGAACCATCTGCGTTGTTTTTGAACGGCATCCAACTGCTGACGGCAAATCGATTGAGCACGTTCCCCACCTGAAAGCCCTCATCGTCATAGAGCGTGACAGACCAGAATGCGTTTATCGGTGGGATATTACTTTTGTCGAAATGGAGCGTGTACTTGTTGGCGCCATCGAGCGGTTTGCCGGTGTCGTCAGCGAGGTTCAACGGGTAAATTGCATCTTCTGGAAGGTTCGCGCCGAGACCTTGTTGCGCAATGATGGCGCGCTTGAGGTAGTAATTGCCGTAGACGCCCATCGTGTCGGTGTTCATCGACCAGCCGTTAGTGACTCGGGCAATCGTCTCCATCTTCCATTTCATAAGCTCTTGCGCTTCTGCCGGTACCTTCTCAAGAGTTTGCTTCAATGCCGGATCGAGCTTGTTGATGTCAAAGCTCTTACCGGGTTCAAGACCAATCTTTTTCATCTGCGCGATGATTGGCTGGTCAGTGTCGTGGGGAGGATTGACCTTGAGAAGTTCGGCGGCGTATGCAAAGTACTGGTCGGCCGGCATGGTGTCGACCTGTACCTTGGGTGGTGTTTTCATGTCGATGCTCGGGTCAATCCGCACCGTGACCGGCTGCGCAGCCTTGCCCCAATGCGAGAGCGGAGTCACCTTGTAACCGGCCTGGATCTTATGCACCGCTGCGTAATCCGGCTCTCCATCGGTCTTGGTGCGGCCGATGACCCAGACATAAGACGTCGGGGCCGGAAGATGCGTAAAGCCCTCCGGAACAGTTCCGCTCCAGCCGGGCGGGGTCACCAGAAAATTGCCCGCACGGGTGCCGGTTGTCCGCCAACCGGGGGAGGCAAAGACATCCGTCCACATGTCGAGCATCGGCAGAAGGTAATAGCGTCCATCGGTGTCCGGTGCGGAGATCACCAAAGGTTCCTTGGTAAGGTCCAGCCATGCGGAGGAGTAGAGCGTGTCAAAGTTCAAGCGAACTACCGCTTTCATATTTGCCGGCGGATAGGCCGGAACGCTCACGAACGTATTCGCCGGACCTTTGCCGAACTCTTTCCCAGGCTCAATGTTGGTGAACTGTTTGCGGGAGACATCCATGGACAACAGCGGATAGAAATAGGTGTAGGCATCAATGCCAATGGCATGCGCTTCTTCAGCGGTAAGCCCCGACTGAGCATGTACCGTCGACAATGGCAGCAGTCCCAGGAATGCCATCGTCAAAGTGGAAGTTTTAAGCTGTTTGATATTCATTATCGACAAACTCCAGTAATTTCGGGGCGGCGCAGCTGTTCAAACACTTTAACCAGCACTGTTAACTTGCCGTTCACAGCGTAGTCGGTTTTTCGTGCCTCAATCATCAAGAGGCAATAGCAGCTGTTGGTCGATAACGTCGGGTAGATGCGAGAGTCAGCTTTGGGTTCGTTTTCTGCCTTTCGCGACGGGCATAAAACGCCCAAAAGGAGACAGTCAGATGCGTCTGGAAAATCCAGGGTGACCCGCTCCGCGTCACCCTGCCAGATGCCAGATCCGCAAGTTAAAGTATAAAGTCCGCCGTGGTCGCGCTGTTGAGACCGACTATCTGGATGGCGAATTCGGCGGCGCTGTCGGCATCGGTATTGCCATACAGCACGCCCCCTGAAACCTTCAACTGTCCGGCCACGTTGAAAGCAGCGGTACTGCCGATGACCGAGCTGAAGGCGTCATTGGCGGTCGTCGCCGTGTTGGCATCGAGCGTCGACAGGTCGATCTTGTCGGCTCCCCGGGTGAAGTCGGTGATGATGTCCCAGGTGGAACTGGTCAGCCCCGTTTCAGCGAGGGCGTTGAAATCGAAGATGTCGTTTCCGATGCCACCGGTTAGAACATCCTTGCCTGTACTGCCGATCAAGATGTCGTTCCCGCCCCCACCGTTCAGCAGGTTGGCGGCGGCGTTGCCCGTGAGCCTGTCGTTGTAGTTGGAACCCGTGAGGTTTTCGATGGCGATCAGGGTGTCGGAACCTGAGCCGCCGGTGGCCTGGGCCGTGGTCACGGCGAGGCTGGCGGTGATTGCGCTACCGGCATAGGCGTAGGACGCCGTGTCGGTACCGGTGCTGCCATTGAGGACGTTGTTGCCGGCGCCGGCATAAAGGGTGTTGTTGAGGCTGTTGCCCGTCAGGCCGGCGTCTCCGGTGGCGAGGAGGCGACCACTCTCGACATTGGCGCCGAGGGTGTAGGCGCTGAGGGAACTGAAGACCGTGTCGCTGCCGCCGGTGCCGACCGTTGCATTGGTTTCAACCACGACGTCACCCGTATTGTCGACGTAGTAGAGGTCAGACCCATCGCCGCCGGTCATCCGGTCGAGGCCTGCGCCGCCATCCAGAACGTCATTGCCCGCCCCACCGTCGAGCGTATCGTTACCGCTGCCACCGTTGAGCAAGTTAGCCGCGGCGTTGCCCGTGAGTTTGTCGTTGTAGTTGGAGCCGATGAGGTTTTCGATGGCGATCAGGGTGTCGGCGCCTGAGCCGCCGGTGGCCTGGGCCGTGGTCACGGCCAGGCTGACGGTGACGGCGCTGCCGGCATAGAGCCAGGAGGCAGAGTCGACACCGGTGCCGCCATTGAGGACGTTATTACCGGTCCCGTCATAGAGGGTGTTGTTAAGGCTGTTGCCCGTGAGGGCGGCGCCCCCGGTGGCGAGGAGGCGACCGTTCTCGACATTGTCGCTGAGGGTGTAGGCGCCGAGAGAGCTGTAGACCATGTCGCTGCCGCCGGTGCTGGCCGTGGCATTGGTTTCCACCACGACGTCGCTAGCGTTGTCGACGTAGTAGAGGTCGGAGCCATCACCGCCCGTCATCCCGTCGGCGCCAGTGCCACCATTCAAAACGTCATTGCCCGCACCACCGTCGAGCGTATCGTTTTCGGCACCACCGCTCAGCAGGTTGGCGGCGGCGTTGCCCCTGAGCGTGTCGTTGTAGCTGGAGCCGGTGAGGTTTTCGATAGCGATCAGGGTGTCGGCGCCTGATCCGACGGTGGCCTGGGCCGTGGTCACGGCCAGGCTGACGGTGACTGCGCTGGTGGCATAGAGGTAGGAGGCGGTATCGACGCCGGTGCCACCATTGAGGACGTTGTTGCCGACCCCGGCATAGAGGGTGTTGTCGAGGCCGTTACCCGTCAGGCCGGCGATCCCGGTGGCGAGGACACGCCCATTCTCGACATTGGCAGCGAGGGTGTAGGCGCTGAGAAAACTGTAGACCGTGTCGCTGCCGCCGGTGCTGGCCGTGGCATTGGTTTCAACCACGACGTCAGCCGCGTTGTCGACGTAGTAGATGTCGGAACCCTCATCGCCCGTCATCCTGTCGATACCTGCGGCGCCATTTAAAAAGTCATTGCCGGCACCGCCGTAGAGGTGATTGGCGGCGGCGTTGCCGGTCAGCGTGTTGGCGAGGCTGTTGCCCGTGCCTGTGAGCGCCGCGCTGCCCGTGAGGGTCAGGTTCTCCTGGTAGTTGCCGAGGGTGCGACTGACGCTGGAAACGACGGTGTCGACGCCGCCGGTGGCGGAGGTTTCGTTGACCACGTCGCTGGCATGGTCGACGTAGTAGATGTCATTGCCCAGGCCGCCGCTCATCACATCGACGCCGGCACCGCCGTTGAGCGTATTGGCGGCGGCGTTACCGGTCAGCGTGTTGGCGAGGCCGTTACCGGTGCCATTGATCGTTGAAGTCCCTGTAAGCGTCAGGTTCTCCAGGTTGGCTCCCAGCACCCAGCTCACAGCCGACTTGACCGTGTCAGTGCCGGCACCCAGTTCTTCACGAAGTTGAAGTAGGTTGTCTAAAACTGCATAGGTATCATTGCCGGTGCCCCCGGCCAGCAGCATGTTGCCCTGACCGTTCAGCGTGTCGTCACCGCTCCCGCCAGTGACCTCCAGCCGTGCCGCAGTGCCATCGGCACTGAAGCGCTGGACATAGACGCCGTCATTGACATGACTGGACTGTCCTATAGACATCCAGGTCACTGCCCAGCCGCCGTCTTCCAGAGACGTGACCTTGGCGGCAACCTGATAGCCGTCGGTGGTGGTGTTGACCAGCGTTTCGCCACCGACGGCTTGGCCCGCGGCGTTGTAGCGCTGGGCATAGATAGCCATCACACTGCCATCCTGTTCGCCGCCCGCTTCCCAGGTCACCACCCAGCCGCCATCAGCCAATGCCGTTACATCGGAGAAACTCTGTGACTGAGTGGCATAGTGAGGGCTGTTTATGACGAGAGTTTCACCGCCGACCGCCTGACCATTGGCGTCATAGCGCTGGAAGTAGATATCGCTACCATTGGCAGCTACGCTGAAGGATGACCAGCTCACCAGCCAGCCACCATCGTTCAAGGCCGTGACCGCAGGAATGTACTGGTCATTAAGCGTATTGGTGTTTACCTGAGTTTCGCTGCCTACCCTGTTACCGGTTGCATCGTAACGCTGGGCATAGATATCGAAGCGGCTTTCGCCTGGGTGAGTCGCATGCCAGGTCACCAGCCAGCCACCGTCCTTCAGGGCCGTCACGTCAGTGCTGTACTGTGCGATCTGATTATCCCCTGTCGTCGTGTTGACCTGGGTTTCACCCCCCACAGCGATGCCCGCTGCGTCATAGCGTTGGGCCTCGATCGTGAAGTTATTGCCAGCGACGTCCCGGGACATCCATACCACCACCCAACCACCGTCATTCAGTGCTGTAACAGCCGGGCTGTCCTGGCTTTCAGCCGTGTGGGTATTGACGCGCCATTCATCGCCCATGGGATCACCAGCCGCGCTGAACCGCCGGGCATAGATGTCACCACTCCCCCCAGTGTAGAACCAGGTAACCACCCAGCCACCGTCAGCCAGCCCGGCGACATCGGAATATCCCTGAGCGCGTTGCGAAGAGGCGACAGTAATCTCATCGCCCAACCTTTCGCCTGCTGCACTGTAGCGTTGGATTACAATATCGTTCCCATAGGTTTGATCAATGGACTCCAGGGACACCAGCCACCCACCGTCGGCCAGTCCGGTAATGGAGATACTGTCCTGAGTTGACTGCGCAAGCGTACTGACCCGGCTTTCACCGCCCGCCTTGACGCTCAGAATCCTGTCGGCGAATTGCAGGCTTTCGATATTGCGCAGGTAATCGGTACCCTCATCGCCACCAACGACATTCAGGTCGGTGACCGTCAGTTGGCCGTTGCTCCATCCGAAGCGGTAGTCGCCGGCGTTGCCCGAATAGATAGCCGTATCCTGACCACCACCGCCGTCGAGAATGTCATCCCCCGCCAGCCCGGTAATGCTGTCGGCCTCACTTGTCCCCAATAGATCATCATTGCTCGTAGTGCCTGTTATCACGGCCATGTGGGATTTTTCCTTTATGCAGGGCCGCAAGGGGCAACCCACGCGGCGGTGTTGTTATTTGTCATCAGTAACAGGCGAGGTGAAGCCGCCGGGCATTGCATCGAAATTCGTCGAGGCCACTTAGTTCAGCACTCATTTTCATTCAGTTCGCTCATGGCCAAGGTGCTTGCGCCGGTGAACCGGGTGACAAACTCGGCTGTGCTGTCCGCATCGCTGTCGCCGTAGAGCGCCCGCTTGCAACCTTCCAGAGCCCGGCCGCACAGAGAGTGGCACTCAGTGTATATAGCCATTTGCCACTTCGCTTGTCCGGTCGTCGCTTCCCATCACTTGGGTAAGCAGGCTAGGACAGAACAGTGGATGACATACTTTCCAATTTGGACTCCGGTGGCAGGACTAGCTCTCGACGGTGGTCCTTACTTTTTGGCATCCGCTTGACGATCACAAATGACTGCATCAGTTGACTGCGGCCCTTCGTGACGGACAGCTATCGGCCGATTTTTTGTTTGTCGCCACCGTCAGCCTGGGTCGATTTCAGCCGATTGTGGAAGGCAGAAATCGGCCAGAAACAGCCGGTCGCAACTTGCAGAATTGCGGGGCGAAGGCTTGGCATTGGGCTGTAGCGAGAGGTGGCCGGTAAGACCGGAGAAGTTTCGCGAAAAAGATGTGAGGGCAGTAATATCGACGGATAGACCACGATTAAACCGTAACAGCCTAAGCTGTGGTCTGCCTCTGGTTGTCATTAGAAGTGTTAATCATAGATCAGCGGTCTTCACCAACGAACCAGAGACTTTCACATGATAGCGATGAATCGAATACTTCACTCCACCACAGCCCTAGCGCTCGCGACGATCTTCAGCTTCCTGAGCGGACCGGCGCAAGCCGGCTTAGAGGAAGGCGTTACGGCCTATCAAGCCGGTGACTTGCCGCTGGCATTTAAGGAATTTAGCACCGTTGCGGACACAGGCAACGCCGATGGCCAGTTCAATGTGGCTCTAATGTACGAGCAGGGCATCGGGGTTGCCAAAGACGAAACACAAGCAATTAGTTGGTATGAAAAATCTGCGCAGCAAGGCAACTCCAACGCGCAATACAATCTCGCTGTGCTGTATGAAAACGGTCGTGGCACTGCCGTGGACTTTGCGCAGGCCAATCAGTGGTATCGCAAGGCAGCAGCGCAAGGCGATGCGCTCGCCGTCGGTAATCTGGGCATGCTTTATATGCGCGGCGATGGCGTGAAGGTGGACAAAAATCTCGGCCTAGCTCTGCTTATACAGTCGGCAACCATGGACAACTCGCCCACAAACAAAGCCAAAAGTAACATTGCAGCGACCAGGGGTTTAACCGCCAACATGATCACAACAGCCCAGACACTTTCGGATGAGCTAGGCCAAGCCAAAAATCTGCTGATACCGCTGGATCAATACTTGAAAACTACGACGACTACCTCTGGCGGCGAATCGCAATAGGCTGAAACGCGTCCTCCGGAATACAGGGGGCGCAGGTAGCAAATTACCGCCCGCCAATAAGGGGCAGACCACGGTTTTGCGAAATTTCGATTTAAACGTGAATCGCCCCTATTTTTGCAGTCACTACCTAATCTCATTACGGCCGTACCACCGGCCGCTTTTGGTCGAGGCTGTGTAAAAACGTTTTAGAACAGGTTTGATGGTCAGAACCTGAATGAAAATCGCATTCCTACGCAAATTTCAGGTCCGCTGATTAACCAATCACTGGCAGATTTTACGTAGCGACGCAGACTTCAAAACAGTGCCTGCGTTTTTACACAGCGTGGGTCGTTTTCTGCCGGTCACCACAGGCAGAAAACGGCCAAAAGCAGACCATGGGCGCGCCGCTAATGCGCCAGTAATGGGCGCAAAAGTCATGTCGCTTTTCCTCCTCACCTCATGTCGCGTTTCTAGCGCGACACTCAAGCCGAACAAGGAGTTACGCATGGACAAGGAACGCTATCAGACACAATCGGCGGAAAACATTACGCCAGATGCATCGTCTACTGATAGCTGGGAAGCCAACCAGCTAGCATAGGTTTGAGGCATACCCAAGTCCGGTCAGTCCAATCATCGGCAACCAAACGCCGCGAAAGGAGCAAAGCCTATGTACTCTTCAACGTTCATCTTTGCCAAAAAGCAGTTTGATGAAGCCTTCCACCGACTCGATCAGGAAATCGCTGCAATCGCAAAATCGATCCCTGGTTACCTTGGCGAAGAAGCTTGGGAGAATCCACAGACTGGCCTCTTCTCCAATGTGTACTACTGGAGTTCTCTCGAAGCACTTCAGATATTGGTTGAGCATCCCCGTCACCTGGAGGCAAAGGCTGCCCAGGAAAATTGGCTTGCCGGTTATCAAGTCATCATCTCTGAGGTCATCAAAACCTATGGTGACTCCAAGCTTGGCGAGAAATGGCCAATCGCAACAGCTACTTAAGCATTCCATCGACCAGAATAGTCTTTTCGGATGTGCGTAGAAAAACCGGCAAGGAAATACGCGGATCAAAAA